>JANQMT010000161.1:0-5841 GCA_028279945.1 Clostridia bacterium | reverse complement strand
AAGATACATGATGATAATTTTATCGAGACGACAAAAGCATTAGGTCAATCCTTATTTGGTATTATACATGCTAATTTAAGTATTCCGCCGGGAGATATGGTGTGTTGCTTTTTTTCTATAGGACAGCAAAAATATTTTGGCATTCTAAAATTTGATTATAAGCCTGCCTACATTCATAATTTAGTTATGGATGAAGAACTCAAGGAAACTGGGATTATCAAACAAAAAGCTGCTATAGCGAATGAAAAGCAAAAGATTAACGAATGTATTTTGATTAATATGTATGATCAGTCTGTTATGATTAAGGAAAGAAAATTTGATATCAATGATGCTAAAAGCTTTTATCTGTCGACGATTTTTCTAAAAGTGGATGCAAAGCTATCAATGAAACAGAAATACGATATTTTAGAGAGATCTGCTAAAGAAATTGTCAAAGAGTATTATAATGACGATGTAAAGAAAACTTCTCATATTAAAACAGTCATGCAAAACAGTATTGATGATAATATGGTTATTGAGGTGGATGAGATGGCGAGAGAGGCTTTTTCTGATAATTCTCAGATTCATGACCACTATAAAAATAAAATTGCCCAAAAGGGCTTTGATGAGAACGCTATTCAGATCAATGAACAACTGGAAAAAAAGATTCATAAGAAACAGAAAATATCTACAGATACAGGTATTGAAATCAGTGTTCCCACGGACTATATGAATGATTCACAGAAGATTGAATTTTTTATGAATGAAGATGGTACCGTGTCTATTTTGATAAAATCCATTAATCACATGATAGGGAAATAATCATTACATATTAGATGCACAGCTATGAATCATAGCTGTGTATATTTTTTTCTCACAAAAGATTGTTAAAAAAATATCAAAAAAAGTATTGACTTTTAATTTAAAAAGAGTATTATTAAGTTAAAGAATAAATGTTAAATAATTAACAAAGAATACCGGTGTTCTTTTAAAAATAAATGAATATATTCCCTAAAATTTAAATATGATTTGTTTGTAGAAAAATATAAGATTAATTATTAAAGATTTAATAATTATGAAATTGCGATTCGAATCGTTAATAATATAACAATAATTATTTTAAGCCATAAACTTCTTTTTAAAGAAAGGATGAAAAGGTATGACGAAAGAGTTAGCCACTTTATTATTTAACGAATGTAGGGATTGGATGACCCTTCAGGAAATGATGACAGAAAAAGAATATGCGGACTTTTTAGAAATGACGAAGGAATTGAAAGGTACTAGATAAATTAAAAAATATACAAAGATATAAAGTAATGAAATATGGAAAATATAGATAAGAAATAAATAAAGAAACGACGATTGACGTTTCTTTATTTATTTCTTTTTATTTTTTATAGTCGTATGTCCAATGATTGGCTTCAAATTTTTGAATGAGATCAACCACATAGTCCACCATGATGTTTAACATTTTCTTGCCTTTTTCCATGGTGGCTTTTGTATTGTCACCTGTGGCGCCTGTGCTGGTTAATTCCTTTATGTCCCAGATGATGGTTGATCCATTGGATAAATCAATGGTATCCAGAGGGACCTGACTTTCGGCATAGGTTAAATCAACCAAATCCGGTTTAACTGCCATTGTGATAGAAGTTTCACCTTCTCCTCCATGGCCCAGACCATTCCAAACTTCAAAATCTTCTCCCATTTTAGCACCTGTTATCTCCCACCATGCCGGTATGTATACCATTACGGCATCTTTATGGCGATCTTTAACATTTCTAGCTGCAATCTCCAGGGCAGGAATATTGCCATCATGACCATTCAGTATCAGAATATGTTGAATACCATTTTGGATCAAGCTTTCAAAAATATCTTCAGCTATGGCTATAATGGTTTCATATCTAAGTGTAATGGATAATGGATATTGATTGTAATGGATAGATGTGCCAAAGGGCACACCCGGTACAACTACAGTTTTGTCCAGCTTCAAGGCCGCTTGTCTGGCGATTTCCGTTGGAACGAATAAATCAGGTCCCAAGCACATGTGCCAGCCATGGCTTTCGCAGCTTCCAAAAATAGTGATAGCGCTGTCCAGTTGATGATTAGCCAGCATTTCTTTTACTTCTCTTGCTGAGAATTCGTTTAAAAATACTTTTTTCATGTAACGACCCCCTATTTAATGATTATAAGCGCATGGTTAGATTACTTTGCTTGATTAAAAGCAGCATCTTTAGTGAATTTATACATAATGACATAAATAATGATGGTGATGATCATTGCGATTAATCCGGAGGGCAGTCCATATGGAAGCGGTATTTTGTATTGGAATAAAATACCTAATACTGCCCCAATGAAAAATGAAACAACACCGGTGGTCCGATATGCAGGCTGTTTATTATACTGGTCTACATTATATTTTTGTTTCTTTATAAAGAAATAATCTGCTAGCAGCGGTCCGGCCAAAGGTGGAGCTGCAGCACCTAATACGGTAATAAATGTTGCAAATAGTATTTGATAAAATGCCAATGATCCTAATATAGTACCAATAATACCAGCATACAGTACGAGCTTTCTTCTATCTAATATTTTGCCATAAGACGCGAATACAGGGCCCATATACAAAGAGTTACAATATAATTCAGCGTTATTAGTTGTCCAAAGTGAAGCTGTCCATGCGAATACACCAATTACAGCTAATAAGACATTTTTTGTCAACATCCATTCTACATAATTAAATTGACCTACAGATACCGCACCAACATATCCAACTAGATTTAGAAGAGGATTGGTAAAAATAAAACATGCTGCTGCTCCCCAAAATACAGCTTTGATGGTTTTATTAAATCTGAATAAGTCCACACCCATAACTGCACCGGCTATCCAGCTCCCTACAACAACTGTTATAGCATTACCTAATCCTAATCCGCTAATTGTATTAGCTTCCGAAACAAATGCTTTGTAACCGCCGCCTTCATTTAACATACCAAAGCCTACGAAAATAGCGATGGCTAAAATGATTGGAGCTACGGGCACCGCAATGGCTTCTATTGCTTTTATGCCATAGAAAGCAGAAATCGTGAATACTAATCCAAAGACAACACTTGAAAGGAATATCTCTAAAGTGATAGGCGGAATGTTTTCAAACCCTACAGAAGCCGGGTTGAAAACAGTAATACCGGATGGATTGCCTATAAAAGAACCCCATATCTGTCCCACCATTCCAGTGATACTTGCAAACCATCCCAGGGTAAGCAAAGCCATGACGATCATAGGTATGCTAGCCCCTTTTTGTCCGTATGAATATCTACTGACCAAAGCTAAGCTCATACCTGTTCTTTGAGCCATAATACCTAATAAAGAAGTAATGATAAATAAGGTACCCATTCCCAAAATAACTGCCCAAACAGCGACACCGGGAGAGACACCGGGCTGTCCGCCAAACCCGGCTAGAATACCTCCAACAAATAGACCTGTAACAACGTAACCAAATCCGACCCAAACAAGAATTTGTTTCCATGTTGGCCGTCTTTCAGATATGGGTACAGGGGTAAGCATATGCTCGTTATCTTGCCACTTTTCAATAGTTTTGTTTGCCATAAGTAACCTCCTATTCAATAAGAAATACTAATATGCCTTAATTATGAATACTTCATACTTTATTCCCTCCTTTACTTAGGTGGTAAAACACCATAACTTTAATGAAGTATTTTTTAAAAGTTACAGCAAATAAAGGCACACTAATCATTTTATCAATCCATAAAGTCGAAGCTTGTCTAACCTTGAGTTGTAAATAAACTTTATATGAGATAACAAGGAATGCATTTTTTATTGACAGTAGGGAAATAGGGTGCTATAATTCTTTTAAGACATAATGATAATAATTATCATTATCAAACAAATGATGATTATAGTTAGAAAGGGGTGTCCATTATGTCATTGATCTAATTGGGATCATAGGGTACTGCCTAAAAGGAGAATAGGCAGTTTTATTTTAACAAGTTATTGATATTAATTATCAATATGGAGGGGTTAAATGTCGTACATATGCAGTGACAAAGAAATAAAAAAAATTTTAAAAAAAAATGGATATAAACTGACACCTCAAAGACAAGCGGTGATGGAGATTATTAAAAAGTTCAATGGCAATCATTTAACCAGAGAAGAAATATATCTATTAGTTAAAGACATATTTCCTCAAATTGGTCTTGCAACGATTTACCGTACAATACAGATATTTGAAGATACAGGGATTATACAAAGTGTTTATTTAGATGATGGATGTTCACGATATCAGTTAGCCAATCCTGACGAAGAGCATGAGCATCATCATTTGGTATGTCAAATGTGCGGGAACGTGATGGATATAAAAGAAGATTTATTAGAAAACCTGGAGATGCAAGTTTTGGCCAAGAAAGGTTTTAAAGTACTAGACCATCGTGTTATCTTATATGGGATTTGCAAAAACTGTAATGAGAAAATTTAACAATAATAAATGAAAGAAGGGCTAATATGATGAACTGGATATTGTTAGCGTTTACCATTATAGCATCTATAGCCATCATCCTAAAATCGATAAAATATATGAAAGACGGCAAAGTGTCGTGTCATCATGATAATAGCATGGATTGTGATAATAAAGAAAAAGCAAAGAATAAAGGAGGTAGAAAAAGATGAGTATTGTTGTAGTTGGGGGCCATGAAAGAATGGAGCGAAAATATAAAGCTATTTGTTCGGAGTATGGACATCAAGCAAAAGTTTATACGCATATGCCGGCTAAATTTGAAAAAATTATGGGAACACCGGATGCTTTTGTCATGTTTACAAAAACAGTATCCCATAAGATGGTTAAAACAGCCATGAAAAAAGCAAAAAAAATGAATATCCCTGTGGTCTGGAGTCATAATAGCAGCAGCGTTTCACTTGAAAACTCTATAAAAGAACTGGAAAAGTTAAATCAAAACAAAAAGTAATAATGGAACTTTATTGTGGGGGAAAAGATGCTGCAAATGATAAGAAAGGTGTTTCACGAAGATTATCATGATGTCATAGATTGTTTAGTAACAGCACTTGAAGCAAGGGATGATTATATAGCCGGACATTCGTCGCGAGTAGGTGATATGTCTTATGACATTGCAAGAGCCATAGGGCTTCGTGGAAAACAGTTATCCGATGTTCATATGGCGGCCCATCTTCATGATATTGGGAAGATAGGCATACCTGAAAGTATTTTAAATAAAAAAGGTAAACTGTCACCTTATGAATGGGCACAAATACAGCTGCACCCTGAAATAGGTTATAATATATTAAATAAATCAAAAGGTCTAAAAAAAATTGCATTAATGGTATTACACCATCATGAGAGATGGGATGGAAAAGGTTATCCTAGTGGCTTGAGAGCAGATAGGATTCCTTTTGGGTCAAGAATTATTGCGGTAGCGGATGCAGTAGATGCAATGGTTTCGGAAAGGCCGTATAGAAAAGCCATGACGTGGAAAGAATGTCAAATTGAAGTATCATTAAATAAATATATTCAGTTTGATCCTTACGTTGTTAAGATAATAGAAGAACATAAAGTCTGGGATTTGTGGCGAGAAAGATATGGCAGTGTTGAGAATATATCTAATTTTCATAAACTTTCAGATAAAATAAAAAGTTGCTAACCACATATACATAATATATACATGTGTTGATACACACTAATCATTGGATTAGTGTGTATCTTTTTATATAATAGGAAATATCGATTTTCTATTATATAAAAAGGGGGGAGTGCAGAGGGGATGCCCCTTTGCCGATTAAGGAGGGTGCTCAGACTGCGATAGCAGTCGCCGAAGGGAACCATAGCCTTTTTGACCCAAGCTT
>JANQMT010000155.1:0-6821 GCA_028279945.1 Clostridia bacterium | reverse complement strand
ACAAATTACCATCTGTATGGAAACAAAAATTGCAGTTGTGTGCGTAATCATATTTATTTTTCAAGGTGCATCCAGCTTTTTAAGCTGGGAAAGTTGAGTAAATCTTAAGTAAATTGACTAAATTAATTCATAGAAGATGTATTCTCCAAAATGCGAGGTGATTGTACATGAGGATAATTTCCGATAAAAAGCTTCTCAGATCATATATCGAAAAATATAACCTCCGCCATATCTTCGATGATGCACTCATCAAGGATATGGAACTGTTTTGCTTTGATAAAGGTGAAATTATTTTTAATAAAGGCATTGATTTAAAGTACATGTATTTTCTTGTAAGCGGTAAGATAAAGATTTATATGTTGCAAGATAATGGCAAATTACTTCTTATCAGGCTAAATCGACCTCTAAATGTATTAGGGGATATTGAGTTATTAACCGACTATCAGACCCAATGTCATGTTGAATCATTGGATGAATCTTTATGCATTGCTATCAAGATGAGTATATTAAGAGAAACTGCTTGTAAAAATGCAAAGTTTCTTCAATATATTGTGAAAAATTTAAGCAGTAAGCTGTATACCATTTCCAACTCAGCCACTATCAATGTTCTATACCCATTGGAAAACCGCCTGGCAAGTTTTTTATTATCCATCTGCCAAGACAATGCTTCAAGTGAAAGTGAAGTGACCATTCCAAAAATAACTGAAATCGCTACATTACTGGGAAGCAGTTACAGACATCTCAATAGAGTTTTTTCACAACTCATAAACAAAGGTATTATTCAAAAGAAAAAAGGCATTATCATTATTAAAGATTTTGAAGCCTTAGAGGCATTATCTCACGGTAATATCTATGAAAACAATTTACTGCTTGATAACAACATCGATTAAAAAAGGAAGGTATGTTCTATGATAGGTATTATATTTTCTCTTATTGCAGGTCTTTTTATTAGTCTCCAAGGTGTATTTAACACGCGAGTAAGTGATAAAATTGGTATTTGGGAAACCACTACAATTGTTCACGCATCAGGATTAATTTGCGCTGTTTTTATGATGATTGCATTTGGCAACGGAAGCATAGAAAAGTACTCAGAGGTCAATAAATTCTATTTATTAGGCGGTGTTTTTGGCGTTGTTATTATCTTTAGTGTCATGAAAGGTATCTCCATATTAGGGCCAACTTTATCGGTTTCAATTATTTTGGTTACTCAATTGGTCATGGCAACGCTTATTGACAGTTTTGGGTTATTTGAAAATCCTCAGATTAAATTTGATTTTACAAAGCCCTTAGGGGTGGTGATCATGATCATTGGTATTATTATATTTAAGTTAAAGGGGTAAACAAAGTATAAAACAATTGGACGTATGCAATACGCCCAATTGTTTTAAAATTAATTCGTTTTGAAACAGTTCACACATTCATTTGATTAGTATTTCCCAAAATCATCAGAAATAGCTATTTCTACGTCTTTCATGTCTGTCACTTCAGATGGCGCTTCTCTTTCTGTGTTTTGGGTATCATCAGTAAGCATAGGGGATTCTTCATGTTCTAAGCTACCTGAATATCCTGCTATTTCTTTTTCAATATGCCTTAGCTTAAATGCTTCAATTAATCCTTTCAACATCTGTGCCTGACTTGCCATCTCTTCACTGGCAGATGCACTTTCTTCTGCTGTAGCCGTATTGGTTTGTGTAATTTGAGATATTTGCTCAATACCTTGATTGATTTCTGATATGGCATTTTCCTGCTGAACTGAAGCATTGGCTATGGTTCCTACGATTTCAACCGTATCCGTAGCACCCGATACAATCTCATTAAGGGCTTCGGCTGTGTTATTAGCTATTTTGTAACCATCTTCGACTTTACTAATTGAGTTATCAATTAAATCTGTTGTCTCTTTTGCTGCTTCTGCGCTTCTTGCTGCTAAGTTTCTCACTTCTTCTGCTACAACGGCAAATCCTCTTCCATGTTCTCCTGCTCTTGCAGCTTCCACTGCCGCATTGAGTGCCAATATATTGGTTTGGAAAGCTATTTCGTCAATGACTTTAATGATGTTTGAGATATTCTTAGATGAATCTTTTATCTCATTCATTGCATTTAGCATTTCATTCATTTGTGCATTACCATTTTGAGCATCTTCTTTGGCTTTCAAAGAAAGTTCATTGGCTTTACTAGCGTTTTCTGCATTTTCTTTTGTTTGTTCAGCTACTTCCGTAACCGTTGCACCGATTTCTTCTACGGAGGCAGCCTGTTGGGATGCTCCTTGTGACAGGCTTTGGCTGGAAGATGCTACCTGATCAGCACCCGATTCTACTTGTTGTGCTGAAGCATTAAATTCTGCAAGCACAAGGTTGAATTGTTCTAGTATGTAGTTAATAGAGTCCTTAAGTTTAATAAAATCTCCAAGATATTCTCGGCTGATCTCACCTGTTAAATCCTTATCCGACATATCACCTAATACTTCTGAGATTTCATCAATATACCCTTGTATGGTTTCCCCTGTAAAGTTAAGGGCATTTTTAATTTCTGCATGATCGCCTTTATATTCACCTGCTACTCTAGCACTCAAGTTACCTTTGGACATTTCTTGTAGCACTTCAGATGCTTCTTGAACAGGTTGAATCACCGCATCTAAAGTATCATTGATTCCTTTTACCAGATAAACATAGTTGCCGTTAAGCTTTGTAACATCCGCTCTATAGGATAGGTCTCCTTCCAATGATTTCTCCGTTAAACCGGTCACTTCATTTAACATATTCATAAAGACTTCTAATACGCTGTTAAGATTTTTAATAAGATCACCATAAATTCCTTTGTATTGATCTGCGTTAGGTATAGCCTCCGTGGCTGTACCGTCTGCTAATTCTGAAATAAAATTCATCGCCACATCTAAAGGTTCTGTAATGGCATCAATGGTATTGTTCATGCCTGTTATAATTTCATTATATCCACCTTTGAATTGAACAGCATTGCCACGTACTTTAAGGTTTCCTTCTACCGCTGCTTCTGAAAGCATATTGGCTTCTTCTATGAGGCTTCTTAACTCTTGCACAACCTTTTGCATACTAAGGGCTAAAACGTCTTTTTCAGATTTTGCGTTGATGTTTATGGATAAATCACCTTCAGCAATTGCTTCCGCATTTTTTGCTTGTCCCTTAATATTATCGATCATATTACTGAAGGCATTGGCCAAAACCCCTATTTCATCTTTAGTATCCCTTGAAATGTTAACATCGATGTCGCCGTCTGCTACCTTATTGGCAGCTTGTACCATTTGTTTTAATGGTCTGCTTATAATTCCGCTTAGAAATAGACCTAATACAATTGCAATAACCATTGCTGCTGCGCTTGAAATAATTAGAATCCATGTTGTTTTTTTATTTGCAGCATCTGCAAGCATATCAAGTCTTTCGGCTTCATTTATATTGACATCTATTACATCGATCAGTGCTTTCTCAGCTACTAAGAAAGAAGTTCTTGAACCTAAAGAAGCAAATAAAATTTCTTCATCTATAACAGCTATTTTTGGATCACCGAAGGCCAGGTCTTCTGCTTTCACTACCTCATCTTTTTTTCTCGATAAATCCACCACTTCATTATGTCTTTCTTCCCAGTTATTCCAAAGAAATACAAAAGTCTCCCATTTTTCACTTTCCTCTTTGGTTTTAGGAAGAGATTCGTACGTTGCCCAAGCCTCGTCAGCCCTAGCATGAGCATCCTCTATGTATTGATATTCTGCGTTTCTGATTCTGGGATCTACCATTCTCCGATTAATCAGCCCTCTTTCTCCAACTACCACAGCTGTTTGTGCTTCATTTATAGTTAGAAGCGCCTTTACACCAGGAAGCCTTACAGAAGAAATATCATCCTGAGATCTTTGAACTGTAGACATCCCCATGTATCCTATACCACCAACTACTCCAGCAATAATTGCAATAAGTACAAAAAATGATACCAGCTTTTTACTGATTTTCAAATTATGAAACCATTTCATTTATTACATCTCCTTATACGATTTATTTAGGTTTTTTAAGGTTACCTATAAACCTAGATCCCATATTAATCCCTTATGCATCGGGCTGTATAAATATACAGCCATATAAAAATTATATATATTATAATACTTTTAATATTGATCTTATGTCGAATTTTGTTAAAAAATCGTATTATCCTTTTTAGATAATGAATATACCAATGTACATACGCAAAACGCCCCTACGCCATACCATAGTAGGGGCGTTTTGCACACGCCTAAATCTCTTGTAGGCTGTTTCAAAATAATATTCGGTTACTTTGAAAGACCTACCTCTATCTTATTAGTATTTTCCAAAATTATCATCAAGGGTTATATCTATATCCTTTATGTCAGTTGGACCAGCAACCCCTTCATTTTCTAAGTTTTGCTTATCATCCGTCAGCAAAGGTGGTTCTTCATTTTCTATATTGCCTGTTAGGCCTGCTATTCCTTTATTAATCTCTCTTAACTTAAATGCTTCAATCAATCCTTTCAACATTTGTGCCTGTCCTGCCATCTCTTCACTGGCAGATGCACTTTCTTCTGCTGTCGCCGTATTGGTTTGTGTAATTTGAGATATTTGCTCAATACCTTGATTGATTTCTGATATGGAATTTGCCTGCTGAACCGAAGCATTGGCTATGGTCCCTACAATCTCCACTGCATCTGTAGCCCCTGATACAATCTCATTAAGCGCCTCTGCCGTATTATTAGCAATCTTATACCCATCTTCTACTTTATTTATAGAATTGTCAATTAAGTCTGTTGTTTCTTTTGCCGCTTTTGCGCTTCTCGCTGCTAAGTTCCTCACTTCTTCTGCTACAACTGCAAAGCCTTTCCCATGTTCTCCTGCTCTTGCAGCTTCTACGGCTGCATTAAGTGCCAATATGTTGGTTTGGAAAGCTATCTCGTCAATGACTTTAATGATGTTTGAGATATTCTTAGATGAATCTTTTATCTCATTCATTGCATTTAACATTTCATTCATTTGTGCATTACCGTTTTGTGCGTCTACTTTCGCTTTCATAGAAAGTTCATTGGCTTTACTAGCGTTTTCTGCATTCTCTTTTGTTTGTTCTGCTACTTCTGTAACAGTAGCACCAATTTCTTCAATAGAGCTTGCTTGTTCAGATGCTCCCTGTGAAAGGTTTTGACTGGATGAAGCCACTTGATCAGCACCCGATTCTACTTGTTGGGCTGAGGCATTAAATTCAGCTAATACAAGGTTGAGTTGCTCTAGTATGTAATTAATAGAATCTTTAAGTTTAATAAAATCTCCAAGATATTCTCGACTAATCTGACCTGTTAAGTCTTTATTGGACATATTCCCCAGTACATTTGAAATCTCATCAATATATCCTTGTATGGTTTCTCCTGTAAAGTTAAGGGCATTTTTAATTTCTGCATGATCGCCTTTATAGTCACCTGTTACTCTAGCACCCAAGTTGCCTTTAGCCATTTCTTGCAATACTTCTGAAGCTTCTTGAACGGGTTGAGTCACTGCATCTAAAGTATCATTGATGCCTTTTACCAAATAAACATAGTTGCCGTTAAGTTTTGTAATATCCGCTCTATAGGATAAGTCCCCTTCCATTGATTTCTCCGTTAAACCCGCCACTTCATTTAGCATATCCATAAAGATATCTAACATGCTGTTAAGATTTTTAATGAGATCACCATAGGACCCCTTATAATGCTCTACGTTAGGTATAGGCTCTGAGGCTGTTCCATCTACTAATTCTGAAATAAAATTCATCGCCACATCTAAAGGTTCTGTAATGGCATCAATGGTATTGTTCATACCTGTTATAATTTCATTATATCCACCTTTGAATTGAACAGCATTGCCACGTACTTCAAGATTCCCTTCTACCGCTGCTTCTGAAAGCGTATTCGCCTCCTCTATGAGGCTTCTTAACTCTTGTACAACCTTTTGCATACTAAGAGCTAAAACGTCTTTCTCGGATTTTGCGTTGATGTTTATGGATAAATCACCTTCTGCAATGGCTTCCGCATTTTTTGCTTGTTCCTTAATATTATCGATCATATTACTGAAGGCATTGGCCAAAACCCCTATTTCATCTTTTGTATGACTTAAAATGTTAACATTGATGTCGCCGTCTGCTACCTTATTGGCGGCTTGTACCATTTGTTTTAACGGCCTGCTTATAATGCCGCTTATTAATAGGCCTAATGCAATTGCAATAACCATTGCTGCTACGCTTGAAATAATTAGAATCCATGTCGTTCTTTTATTTGCTGCATCTGCAAGCATGTCCAGACGCTCTACTTCTTTTAAATTAACATCTATGACATCATTTAATGCTCTTGCTGTTATCAAAAACCCGGTTCTTGAGCCAAGTGAAGCAAATAAAATTTTCTCATCTAAAGTTTCTACTTCAGGATCAAATATTGAAAGTTTTTCTTTAGATATTAGATTATCTTTCTCTCTTGAGAAGCCCATAACTATTTCATGACCTTCTACCCATCTGTCCCATCTGTATTCAAATACTTCCCAAAGCTCCTGTTCAT
The DNA here is from genome assembly GCA_028279945.1 of Clostridia bacterium. GTDB lineage: Bacteria > Bacillota > Clostridia > Peptostreptococcales > JAAYPU01 > JAKSCF01. The sequence goes on along the minus strand of JANQMT010000155.1, from coordinate 274 downwards.
CTTCGTTTCTAGGAAAAGATTCATATACGGCCCGTGCTTCCTCAGCTCTGACAAAAGCGTCCTCAATATATTGATATTCTGCCTCTCTAACTCTAGGATCCATCATCCTCCTGTTAATGAGCCCTCTTTCTCCGGCGATTACAGCCGTTTGTGCTTCACTTATGGTAAGAAGTGCCTTTACAATCGGCAGCCTCACATTAGAAATATCATCCTGAGAATTCTGGACTTTGGACATCCCAGTGTATCCTATGCCGCCTACAACACCTGCAATAAT
>JANQMT010000115.1:0-25968 GCA_028279945.1 Clostridia bacterium | reverse complement strand
CGACATCTAGTAGATTATCACATCTATTTCTTCCTGTCAACACCTTTTTCTATTTTTTTCGACATCCTTTTGGATATCCTGTGCGACAAGCGTGAGATAGGTAGGCCCTCCTACTTACATAGAGTGCCTATATACCTATACAATATACAAGATAGATTCACATAGTATGTCTATTATAGGATTCCTTAAACATTATTATTTTATTCTATTCTTAATCTGTTATTTTTTTGTAATGAATCCAATACTTATAAATATCATTGCATTGATCATCAAACCGATAAGACCTGAATGGGCTGCTGTCATCTTAAATATAAAAGTACATATCACTAATACCGAAACGCCACTCAGCAATCCCGCAATAGCACTCTTAGAATTAGCTCTTTTCCAAACCAATGCGCCTACAGTAGGTACAAATACCTGTGCCGTTCCGCTTAATGCAATCATACCTATCTGTACCAACAAGCCCGGAAAATTAACCAACATGATGTATGCAATTGCTGAAAAAAAGACTATTGCCCAGCGTCCTATAAACACCAGCCTTCGGTCTGATATATTAGGATTAATATACTTCTTATGTACATCAATAGAATAAACTGCAGATATGGCATGGATTTGCGAGTTTGAAGTGGACATGGCAGCAGCTGCCCCGCAGCACAGTAAAAATGCTGTCAGCCAAGTAGGTGCTTTTTTTAACAATAGCATAGGATATATGACATCCGGTACTTCTATATCAGGTTCCAGTAAAACCCCTACAGTCCCTACCAGCATAGAACCTAAATATACTATGGCCATAATACTGAATAAGAAAGGCATTATAGAAAAAGATTCTCTTTTTTCCACACAATACATACGTATCCATAGCTGTGGTCCCATCAAAGCACCTATTGGCGTAATCATAAACATGGATATCCAGAGCCATTCATCAGAGTCTCCCATAGGCCCGGGAAGCTGAAGGTGCTCTGGGTTTGAATATTGAATACTTTCAAAAAGATAAGTAATACCGCCAACCTTTTCAACCAAATAGAATCCACCTATCATCATGCCTAACAGTATCAATATCCCATAAAATATATCCGCCCATGCTACGGCTCTTAATCCACCAGCCCATAGATATATAATGATAATTAAGTAGAAAATAAGGCCACTCACCTTCCATGATATCAGCCCATTAGAGGCAATCTCTATCAGGTATGCACCTCCGGATAATTGAATTTGCAAATAAGGTAGTGTAAAAAGTATCATGAGCAAGGTAATCAGTCCATCTAACGTTTTTGAATGATAAACATCAGAGAAAAAATCTGTAGGTGTGATATATCCATTGGTTTTTCCGTGAAACCATATTCTCTTTCCAATGGTATAGTAAAGAATACCAAATAAAATATTCCATGCTATACCTGACCAATATACAGGTCCTCTGATATAAAAATATGCGCTGGAACCCAGAAAAGCAAAAGAACTCCACCATGTAGCATAAACTGTAAAGAAGGAAGTAAATGTACTCATTTTTCTGCTTTGCACAAAAAAATCTTCTGTATTCCATAAAGATTCTTTCCCTGCAGCAGCCCCAATCCATAAAGGAACAAAAGTAAATATTCCTATTATGATAATTGGAATAAAAGAATAATTCATTAACTTTCTCTCCTTAGTGAAATTCTTTATGTGAATCAATCATTAGAAAATGTCATTTTGATGTTCTGAAATGCATTTGAGATAATGATATTATATCTACTTTTAGACTTGATTAAAAGTAAATATTCAACAAAGCATAATAAAAAACTGAGAAATCAAATGAATTTACCCAGTTCTTTAAAACGAAAAGTATTTATTATATATTGGTTTCATAAATTGTTGCTCACTATTGTGTTAATATTTTTCCTCCTATTATTGTCATATCTACTTCAATTTCTTTTATTTTTTCTGCACTACATTCTAGTATATTTTCTGATAATATTACAAGGTCAGCTAGTTTACCAACCTCTAAGCTTCCTTTTATATTTTCTTCAAAACTTGCATATGCTCCATTATAAGTATACATCTTAATGGCTTCCTCTACCGATATCTTCTCTTCTTGACTAATCTTTTGACCGGTTTGTGTGATTCTATTCACAGCCATATGAATACCCAACAAAGGATTTATAAAGGTAATTGGACAATCAGAGCTTCCGGCACAGATAATATTATTTTGGATAAAAGTTTTACACGGGAACATTTTGTTTACTCTTTTTTCCCCATAATTCACCATATACCCATCTCCAAATTCAAATAGAAAGGTGGGTTGTGGAATGGGTATAATGCCTAATTGTTTTATTTTAGATATAATTTTCTCATTTACAATAGCACAATGCTCAATTCTATGTCTATGATTTTTCTTAGGCATTACTTTTAAAGCTTTTTCAATGGCACCAATCACTTGCTCAATAGCCCTATCCCCTACTGCATGGGCCGTGACCTGATACCCTGCAGCATGTGCCTCCAAAATATGGTCTTCTATATCTTCTTTTGTCATGCACATGATGCCTCTGCTTCCCGAACCGTTTGAATATGGCTCATTAGTTGCTGCAGTAGGACCGCTGCTGCTGCCATCTGTCATTATTTTAATAGGCCCAAGCTTAAATTTTTCATTCCCAAAATTGGTATAAAGACCTATTTTTACATAGTCTTTGATAAAGTTTATATTTTCCACGAAAGAAAATATAATGGAATAGATTCTAATGTTCACAATCTTTTCTTCAACGGCTTCCTGCATGGCTGCCATTTGTACAGCACTATATCCGCCTGCATCATGCAATGAAGTAATCCCTTGTTTTATAAAGTCATCATTGGCCCGTTTTAATCCTTTGATCAGCTCTTCTTTAGAAAATTGACTGACTTTCAACATATTCATATGAGCATTTTCTTTCATGACACCTGTAGGCATACCATCTTTTTTTTCTATCTCTCCTCCGGGTGGACTATCGGAATTTTCATCAATACCTGCTAGTTTTAAACTTTTGCTATTGTGGGTAGAAATATGCGCACAAGTTCTCGTCAATATTACCGGATGATTAGGTGCTGCTTCATCTAAATCCCATCTTGTGGGATGTCTGTTTTCCTTTAATTTTGAATGATCGTATCCCCAGCCCCGAATCCATTCTCCTTTGGGTATTTTTTTTGATGCTTCCTTTATGAGGTTTTTTATATCTTCAATGGATTTAACCCCAGGATATCGACAGTCAATTCCCAATGCATTCATGCCATAAACAGCCATATGAACGTGTGAATCAATAAACCCCGGAAGTAGACTTCTGCCCTTTAGATCTATGGTTTTCGTCTTTTCACCTATATATGTTTCAGCTTCCTTATTACTTCCTACAAAAATGATCTTATCTTCTTTAATGGCTGCAGCTTCAAAAATTTCATTATTTTGATTTACGGTTATAACATTTCCATTGATAAACACTATGTCTCCATATATATACATTTCTCCTCCTTTTTATAAAATCAATTCATCCTATAATTTTTTTGATTATGTCTTAATTTGAAAAACTTTGCCTTATGTTCATTTTCATTTTGTCAAGAAGAAAGCTCCAATTGGAGCTTTCTTCACTGTTATAACTATAAATTGAATGCTTTAATAAGCACTATAGTATGCTTCTTTTTGATTGTCCAGTTCTTCCATTAATGCTTCATCTCTAGGTGCTGTCACAAGACATACTATTATAAATACCACAGCATTCACAATAAATGCTGCCAATCCTGCATGCATACCAAAAGGTGCTTTAATGGATGGTACGAAGGTGATGAGGCATAGCACAAATACACCGGATAGTGTTGCCAGTATAGCACCTGGTGCATTAGCGCGTCTCCAGAACAGTGCCCCCACAGTTGGAATAAATACTTGAGCTGTCCCGCTCAAAGCTACCATTCCTATGGTAACCAATAGTCCCGGAATAAAAACAGACATAACATAAGCAACCGCTGCGAATATTAATATGGCCCAGCGCCCAACCCAAACCAATTTTTCTTCTTTTATATCCGGGTTAATGTATTTTTTATGAAAGTCACAAGTATATCCTGCCGACATAGCGTGAATTTGTGAGTTGGCCGTTGACATGGCTGCTGCCGCACCACATGCAATGATCAGAGATGCTAATGCAAAAGGCGCATATTTGAATAACATAACCGGTAATACTGTGTCCGCTCGCTCCAGCCCCGGCTCTAAAATCATTCCTGTTGTCCCTACAAGCATAGAGCCTATATAAGCAATGGCAGCAAAACCCAGCAAGAAAGGCATTAAGTTAAAGAGCCTTGGTGATTTTACCGCATACATACGTGTCCAAAGTTGGGGCCCCATAAATGCCCCAATAGGCGTCATAAGAAACATGGATATCCACATCATTTCACTGTCTATGCCTCTGGGGCCTGGAAGAGTCAACGTTTCCGGCATAGTTTGCTTTAAAGTTTCAAATACAGCGGATACCCCGCCTACCTTACCTGCAATAAAGAATCCTGCGAACACCATTCCGAAGAATAATAAAACACCGTAGAATATATCTGTCCAAGCAACGGCTCTAAGTCCACCTGACCAAACATATATGATAATAACAACATAAAATAATAATCCACCTATCTTCCAAGGAATCAAACCGCCAGATGCCACTTCAATTAAGTAGGCGCCACCTGTTAATTGAATTTGAAGATATGGTAAAGTAAAAATCAACATAATTAATGCGATAATATTTCCCAAGGTTTCTGACCCGTATTGATGGGTAAAAAAATCTTTCGGTGTGATGTAATTGTTGGTCTTTCCGTAGTACCAAACAGGCTTTCCTACCACATAATACAAAATACCAAATAAAATATTCCATGCTATAGCTGTCCAATATACAGGTCCTCTTGTATAAAAATAAGCATTAGACCCTAAAAAAGCAAAGGAACTCCACCAAGTTGCTGCAACTGTAAAAAATACTGCTACGGAACCCATTCCTCTTCCTTGTACAAAGAAGTCCTCTGTTGTTGGAAGGGATTTTTTTCCTGCTACCGCTCCCATAATAAGCGGTATAATCATGAATAAACCCAGTATTAGAACTGCACTAATATTTTGACTCATTATGCATCCCCTCCTTTTTCATTATCGTTTTTTCCCCAGTTTACTTTGTATGCATAAAATAAAACAGCACACATATACGCCCACATGATAATAATAAAGCCATAAATAAATGGTAATCCAAAAATCATAGGCTCTATTCTGTTAATAAAAAAGATACCGGGAAACTCCATAATGGCAAAACCAATGATCAGTAACGTCCAAATAAGTTTATTTGTGCTTGACCTTTGAGCTTTTTTCATAATCATTCCTCCTTTGAAAATCTTTTAATTTGATGAATTCAATGAGTTATGTGATAAGAAATCAGGGTTCACTTAGACATGTCTAATAGATTAAGAAACATATATGTTACCTCATTATATACAGTGAATCTATATATAACCTTAATGCAAACTTAAACTTTCTTAAAATAATAGGTTTTCTATTTAAAGTAAGCCTTAAAAAAAATATAATAGTATTGGAACATATTTATTTTTAAATAACTGTATACTAAATACCACATATCACCTAAAAAAAGGGGCTGTCACTATGCAGTATTCTTCTCCCTCGTTATTGATTTTAGTTATTCTCACAATGCTAATCTCTGTCGTGTATTTTTTTATTTTTTTGAGAAATCAAGAGAAGTATATCAGCTACTGGACACTTAGCTGGGTTACTTATTCTGTTAGCCTTTTATTTGTTTTATTTTTTCTTAAAAACACGGATATGACCATATTACTCGCTATAAGAAAAGTACTGGATTTGTTTAATATTGTTTTCCTCCTTTTTGGCATCTACTCTTTCATGAATATACGGGTTCCTAACCATTGGCTGAAGTATTCCCTTTATCAGATCATCTGGTGTGTTATCGCTATTGTTTATGGCTTTGATATCACTTTAATATTATTTCCCATTTCGATTTATCAAGCTGTTTTGTCAATTGTACTATGCTATATCCTCTGGAAAAATTGGAATATAGATCGGCTGGAAAAAATTTTAACCATTGTTATTTTCTCTCTCTGGGGGATAAGTAAGATATATTTTCCTTATTATCAGGCTTATCATTTCGATAGTTCTACTTTTTTTTATGAAATCATCTTGGCCAACATTCTTAACTTTTGTATTCTTCTTATATACCTTCAAAAAATCAAAAGTGAACTGGATGTAAGAAACAGTCAATTTAAGCTTCTTGCAGAAAATGCTACAGATATTATCTTTTATTTTAAATTAATACCACATCCAAGTTTTTCATATATCAGTCCTTCTGTTAAAAAAATTACCGGATACAGCCCGGATGATTTTTATAAAAATCCTAAATTACATATTGAGATCACCCATCCAAAAGATCGCAGCAAATCTCAATCATTGTTTTCTGAAAAAAATAGTAATATTTCTACTGTATTAAGATGGCAATGTATGGATGGTAACTATATTTGGGTAGAGTTTAGAAATTCAGCTATAATTGAGTATTCTATTTGCACCGGAATTGAAGGTATTATTAGAGATATAACACAAAGAAAAGAAGCAGAAGAAAGTTTAATACAATCAAGAAAAGCCCGCCAGCTTTTGTTGTCCTATATTTCTCATGAATTGAAAACGCCTGTTACATCTATTCTAGGTTATATATCTGCTGTTAAAGACGGCACCTTTAGCGATTCGGCTTCAAGAAAAAATGCCATTGATGTTATTTTTTCTAAAGTTTTAACCTTACAGCATCTCATTGAAGATTTGCTTCAACTGACCAAACTTGAAACCAAACAATTTTCATTTCAATTCATGCAGGTTAATGTATCAGACTTTATAAATGATCTGATTAATAAGCACTCTTGGGATATCAAAAATGCCGGATTAAATTTAAAGGTTTATATCCATTATGAAATAGAAAAAAATGCTTTTGATATTCTTGTAGATAAAGAAAGAATTGAGCAAGTCTTTACGAACCTTGTCTATAACGCTATAAATTATACACCTTCCGGTGGCACCATCACTATTATATGTAGAAAAGCAAAAACACAAGAAAAAATTATCATTGGTATTAGTGATACCGGTGCAGGGATATCAAAAGAGGATTTACCACATATCTTCGACAGATTCTTTAAAGGCTCTACAAATGAAAAAATGCGGGGGAAGGGAAGCGGGTTAGGTTTAACCATTAGTAAAGAAATCTTAACCGCACACCATGGCGAAATCTGGATAGAAAGTACTTTAGGTAAAGGCAGTCTATTCAACTTTTCTTTACCAATTTATAAAGAATAGAATCTGTATATTTTTTTCCATTATACAAATGAAATGGCTATAGAGAAAACAGCGGTAATATGATACAATTTTTCATATCTTATTAGAAGTTTGGATGGATATAATGTTGGAAGAAAATATTTTCTTCATTATAATACTCTTTACAAACTGTAAAAAAGAAAAGCTTTGAGGTGGTATCATTGAATAAGGAAAAAATTATGATTATTGATGATGAAAAAGAAATCAATGAACTTATTCAATCCTATCTAAAAAAAGAAGGCTATGATATTTATTCCGCTTATGATGGTAGAACTGCGTTAAAGATGGTATCTGAGGTAAACCCTGATCTCATTATTTTAGACGTTATGCTGCCTGATATTGATGGTAAAGATTTATGCTTTGAAATTAGGAAAAGAACCAATTGCTCTATTTTATTTCTAAGCTGTAAATCTGAAGAATTAGACAAAATAATTGCTTTATCCGTAGGCGGAGATGACTATATTACAAAACCCTTTCTACCAGGAGAGCTGATGGCTAGAATTAATGCACATTTAAGAAGAAGCAGAATGGCTAATTTTAACATGCCGCAAAACGAAGTCTATCATTTTCCCGGATTAACGGTTAATATTGACAATCATGAAGTATTTGTAGACCATCAACCGGTTCCTTTAACTGCTAAAGAATTTGAAATACTGTCCATACTCGTAAAGAATCCCAAAAGAGTCTTTAGTATGGAACAATTGTTTCAAATGGTTTGGAAAACGGAAAGTCTAGATGGCGATTCCAATACAATTATGGTCTATATAAGTAACCTGAGAAGAAAACTGGAAATCAATGAAAACAACCCCAAATATATAAAAAATATCAGAGGGGTAGGATATAAATTTAATGGCAGTATCGTCAAATAATTTAAGAGGTGATAAAAAATGATAGCACATAAATTAAAGAATATTACCCCATCTTATACCATTGAAATTAATAAAAAAGTAGCCGATCTCAAACAGCAAGGAAAAAATATCATTAACTTCAGCATCGGAGAACCTGATTTCTATATGCCTAATCATGGAAAAAACGCGGCTATAAAAGCAATAGAAGAGAACAAAACAAAATATGATAAAGTTCCCGGGCTTGAAGCTTTAAGACAATCTATCACCCATAAATTAAGAAATGAAAATAACACCTCATACCATTTAGATGAGATTGTTGTATCCAACGGCGCCAAGCATGCCATTACCAATACACTGATGGCACTATTAAATCCCGGAGATGAAGTATTAATACCTATTCCATATTGGGTAAGCTATCCTGAAATGGTTAAGCTAACAGGAGGTGTTCCTGTATTCATTGAATCCTCTAAGGAAACAGGATATAAGTTGACGTCTAAACAGATTGCTTCCAAAGTCACCCCTAAAACCAAACTGATTTTTCTGACCAATCCTTCTAACCCTTCCGGCGTTGTTTATTCAGAAGAAGAGCTTAGAGATATCGGTAATTACTGTGTCCAAAACCACATTTATATCTTGTCCGATGAAATATATGAACGAATTTGTTTTGATGCCCCATTTGTCAGTATGGCCTCATTGTCTGAGCCTATTAAGAATATTACTATTACAATAAACGGTTTATCCAAATCTTTGGCTATGCCGGGTATGCGAATTGGATATTCTGCTTCCAATAAGGAAATGGCAAAAGCTATCACAACCATTCAAGGTCATTTAATATCTCATCCTGCCACAGTATCTCAGTGGTGTGCTGCAGGGGCACTTGATCAATGCAAAGATGAAATAGAGCTCATGAAAAAAGCCTATCAAGAAAGAAGAGACTTAGCGGTTACTTTGTTAGATGCCATGCCCCATCTCTCTTATGTTAAACCACAAGGCGCATTCTACCTCTTTATAGATGTTTCTTATTATAAAAAATATATCCATTTTGAGAAATCTTTTTCTGTGGCGTTCTGTAAAGAGTTACTGGATAAAGCTTCTGTTGCAGTTGTCCCTGGTATCGCTTTCGGCATGGATGATTTTATAAGAATTTCTTATGCATGTGATATGGAAACTTTGCAACACGGATTAGAGAAAATCAATAGTTATCTAAAGGAACTCATTTAAGGAAAATAAACAGCGAATAGTATTCACCTGTACTATTCGCTGTTTATATCAATTTTTATTAATACATGGGAGGATGAGGTTACAGTTTTTACATCTCTCATTATTCTTACGTTATTTTCGTTTCCTTCATTTTTCTTAATCCCATAAATAAAATAAGTGCTATTATATTGAACATTGAAAAAGAAAAATAAATCCCTCCTGAACCATAATAATCAAGAATTATACCACCTAAGAACTGACAAATCATTGCACCAAATCCCATGCTTATAGAACTATAAACCGTAATGGCAGTTGCCCTGTTTTCTTGTTTAGTTACAGCCGCCACATATTGCAGCCCTAAAGCAATAAAAATACCTGTCACAATGCCTTGAAGAAAAAATGTTCCAAATAGCCATTGAGGTGACGGCATGGTACTGTACCAATACCATCTTAATATTGAAATAATTGTCGTAATAATTAAGAGGGTTTCCGCATAAAATTTCTCTTGGAGTTTATGGATCCAGTGCATCATGGGTGCTTCACTTGCCATACTCATCATCAGTACAAGTCCAAATCCTGCAAGGTTCCCCCCCACTTGCGTATATAAAATACTAAAATAACTCGTATGAGCAACAAACGGTCCGTGAGAAAAGATAGATGCCAATACAAAAACAATATAGGGTTTGTTCCTCAAAAGTTCGCCGATTCCTTTAAATTTATGCTCATATGACGGTACGCTTTTCTCTTCATGTATATTCATTAAAAATAATGCTGTTATTACAATCCCAACACAGTAAATAATAAAAATACTTTTCAGCCCTATGGCATGTGCAATCATACCTGTAATAAAAACGCCAATAGCAAACCCTAACGACCCCCAAAGTCGAATCTTACCAAAAGCAGATGTGAACTTTAAAGTCAAAGCATCTGTTAAAGGGAATATTGAATTCTGAAACAGAGAAAAGCTTCCATATACCACTAATATTACATAGTAGTTTTTACAAAAAATTAAGATTAAGCTCAATATGGCGGGAAGCAACAAAAGTATATATAAAATTCTTTTATTACTGCCTGTTTGATCACATAGCATGCCCCATAGAGGCGCAGCAATAACTCCTGTGAACATACCAAAGCCCATAATGGTGCCAATCTGTACACCATTTAATCCGATTTCCAATAAGTATTGTGCAATAAGGGGCACAAATGCTCCCAATGCAAAATACGAGAAAGTATATATGCCTATAAAATGAATCATTGATTTTTTCATCTCTTCACCCAAAGTAAATCTATTTAAGTAAAACTTTATATCGCCAAGTATTACCTATCAAATTATACCCTTCTCCTGAATAAATTACAATGCGTTCTTTGTGATGCATTTCAACAAGCCCTTTTAAATAACACAATAAAAAACCGAGCTGTTAAACTGCTCAGTTTTTTTATGGTTATAAAACTTATATTTACACTTTATTTATACTTACCAGCTGCGACTTTTATATTGTATTGGTGATCATAATCTATTTGACCGTCGCTGTGACGCGTGCTATTGGCAAAATGAATATCTATATGCCCGGTTATACCATTGTTGGTGATGTATTGTATATCATGAGGCATTGCACTCATTGAAGCTGCAATCTGTCTGCCGTCTACCCAAATAAGCACCGGCCGTCTGGCCCAAGAAAAACTGCCGCCCCAAACACTTTTGATCATCTGGGAATCTTGATAAGTTACAGGCTCACAATCTGCATGGTTTGCTCCAATGGTCCTTTTCATTTTCCACGTTTTCCCTGAATAGTAATCTCGAACGGTGAAAGTCTTGTTGATGGGTATCACATATTGAGCTTCGGTCCACCAATCTAAATATTCTCCATACTGCCCTCCCGGAGTACTTTTAACAGGCACATGATGAACCGGCACTTTTAGAACCATTCCGGGATATATGGAACTATATTCATTTAACTGATTAGCTTCCAATAGCTCAGTATAAGGAATTCCGTGATTGACTGCAATGTCCCAAATAATGTCGCCTTGCTTGACTGTATAATTTATATAGGTCACATACGCTCCGGTAGATTGTGTTTGTTTTTTAGGAACAATAACCAATTCTCCTACAGCAAGATAAGGCTTCTGATCTGCATTATTTAATGCCATTAACTCGATTAAATCCACTTTGTAATAATCACTGATTTTCCAAAATGTATGTCCTGCTTCTACTCTATGTAATATTCTATTGCTGTCATCATAAGTTACTTTTAAGGTTCGTCCTACGTATAAATACGGATTGCTATAACCATTATTATCCCTCATGAGTTGGTGAAAATCCAAACTATATTTTTGACTGATCAGCCAATAATAATCTCCCGGTTGTACCGTATAGTTGACCGTCTTTCCAAATACGGTCGTCGTCATTAAGCCTAATGTCATTAATGTGGCTAAAAATATGACTACAATTCTCTTCAGCTTGAACCACTCCCTTCAGTAAATATTTTATTACATGAAATATTCTGATTCCAGCTGTAATATTAGGAAGCAACTCTACAAATTGGAATATGATGTAAGACCTATCTCCTATCTTCTATCCCCTTTACAACATATCCTGTATTTTCTCTCAATTTAAATTTGTCCTTAATTCCCGACGATAAGTATATTTGTTGATTTTTAGTAATAAAGACAGCATCTATTCCATCGAGCTTTTCTATCCTGGTCAGCCCTTCCTCCAGTCCAAGCAAAAATATTGCGGTAGAAAAAATATCTCCATCAATAGATGCTTTGCTTATAATCGTAACTTGCATAAGATTATTCTCTTCAGGAAATCCTGTAAAAGGATTGAGAATATGATGATATCTTTTGTTGTTGTATTCAAAAAATCTTTCATATACGCCGGAAGAAATAACAGATTGGTCAACAACATCAACCATTCCCACATAGTCACCCCTGTCAGAATTGGGGTCTTGTACACCTACCAGAAAAGGTCTGTTTTCTGAGTGTTTGCCTAAGACTGCTACATTTCCGCCTAAATTAATGATAGCTTTTTTTACACCTTTATTTTTTAAAACAAGTTTTACTTGGTCTGCAATATATCCTTTTGCAACTGCCCCTAAGTTGACTTCCATATTTTCTTTTTCAAGAAATGCCTTATGATTCACCTTATCAATTTTTACGTTTTTATAATCCACTAAATCAATCGCTTTATTTCTTTCATTTTCTGTAGGATAATATCCTTCCGGCGGTTGGATGTTCCACAAGTTAATAAGGGGTCCTGCCGTAATATCAAATAATCCATTGGTCATTTTTGACACTTTTAAACTTTTTTCCAAAACATTTATGGTATGCTGGGATACATTGACCCATTGCTTTCCTGCATTCACTTTTAAATGCCACAAGTCACTTCCTTCTACATGTACGCTTAAGATGTTTTCTAACTCCCTTATGAGTTGAAAGCATTCTTCTATTACCGCTTGATCATTGTAATCGTATATTTTAATATTAATAATTGTATTTAATAAAAATGCATTGTTTTCAATATAGGTTTCCTCTCTGTTAGCACAAGCAACCAAAAAATTTATCATTACAAGTAGTAATAAAAATGTTAAAGCTTTTTTCATATTTTACTCCTAAGCCAAAATTGATTCATTCCTATTATAACACTTCCGATATAAAGTATATTTTTATTTTGAAAGAGTTTTATGGGTCATAGAATAATTTTTTTAAAAACTGTACTTGGCTTTTAACTTTATGGTTATACTACCCTTTAGGATTGTTTCATATTAACGATTTTGAATTGTATTTTTTTATAGAAATAGATAGAATAGTAGTTATGACAAGGGGGAAACGTTAAAATGAAAAGAAACGAAATACTAAGCATTGCTATAATAGCAATAATTGCGGTAATATCTATCTTTTTTATGAATTTAAGTACAGATGCTGATCAAAAGAATGTAATGATAACCATTAATAATAAGCTCTATAAAAATATTTCTTTTGATAATGATACCAATGAAACATATACGATTGAAACAGATTATGGCACAAACATTCTATTTATTGAAAATGGTACTGTAAACATTACTGAGGCCGATTGTCCCAATCAAGTATGTGTGCATACTAAGGCCGCTTCAGATATAGGTGATATGATTGTATGTCTTCCCCACAAATTAGTTGTTCAAATCACTGAGCAGGGCAGGTGACCATTTATGAAAAATACAAAACATCTTGTTTTTATGTCACTACTTATTGCTCAAGCCATTGTCCTTAGTTATGTGGAAAATTCAATCCCAATACACTTAGGTGTTCAAGGTGCAAAACTGGGATTGGCAAATATTATAACACTTATATCTTTATATACTCTGGGCCTTAAAAGTACATTGCTCATTATTTGTTCTCGCACCTTACTGGCTGCTGCAATGTTCGGGAATTTTAACAGCTACATCTATTCAATGACCGGCGCACTGGTTAGCTTCTGTTTCATGGCTTTCTTTTTCAGGTATAAAGATCGTATCAGTCTACCTTTTATTAGTATTATTGGTGCTATCACTCACAATTTAGGACAAATTGCTGTCGCAGCCATCTATATAGAAAACTATAGAATCATTTTGGTTTATTCGCCATTATTGGTTCTTATTGCATTACCTACGGGTTTTTTAATAGGCATCTGCAGCAAGTCCCTTCTTTCTTATTTATTAAAATCGGGTTTTAAATTTAAAGTATAAAAGGAGATATCACTTTATATGAAAAACATTTTGATTCAACTTCCTGAATTGGTTTCTCAATTAAAACAAGTAAGAGAAATTATGAAAGAAACCATCGGACATCCAAGCGAATTTGTTCGTGGCCCTATTTATGAGATGATTGATGCAGGAGGGAAAATGTTGAGACCTTCTATGTTAATTCTAGCTTCAAGATTTGGTAAATATGATTCTGAAAAAGTACTCCCTTTAGCTGCAGCTATAGAGCTTCTTCATATCGCTACCCTTATTCATGATGATATTATTGATAATTCCAAGCTGAGAAGAGGTATAGAAACCGTCCAGTCGAAGTTCGGAAAGGATGCAGCTGTCTATTCAGGGGACTATATTATTGCAAGAAGTTTTATGCTGATTAATCAGCAATATGACCAAGATATCGTTAGGAGCCTTTCCAAAAAAATTGTACAGATTTGTGCCGGAGAATTAAAGCAATACCAGCTTAGATATAATCTTAATATTAGTATTTCTGATTATATCAAAATAGTTACAGGTAAAACTGCGGCACTATTTGCTTTAAGTATGTATTTAGGTGCGCGCGCCGGAGGGCTGGAAGAAAAAAATGCAAGGCTATTCGGTTTAACCGGGTTAAGAACAGGTATTGCGTATCAAATAATTGATGATTGTTTGGATTACAGCGGATCAGATAAGACGTTATTAAAAAGCTCACAAAACGACTTAAAGCAAGGCTTTTATACGCTGCCTATCATTTGTGCCTTAAGAGATGATGATAAGCATTTGCTGCATGGTTTACTTAAAACTACAACCTTTAATACTCAAGACATTCAAAGAATTTATAATATGGTTATACAAAAAAATGGCGTAAAGAGAGCTAAGAATTACGCTCTTCGTTATACTAAAAAGTCATTTAAATCACTTTACCAGCTCCCGCAATGTGAAAGCCGAGATATATTAAAGCAGTTATTTCACACACTCCTTGAGCGGCAATATTAAAGTAAGCTGTTATAAATTATTGAACCATATTCTTATCTCCCCCGAATATACAATTCCCCAAAAACGGTTCAAACAAGCTTTTTTTTGCTTTAAATAACCGGTTTTACTTTGGTATATGTTTTGCATATCTATTTATGGGGGTGTCAATATGCAGTCAAAAACATTACAATCCAATTTATTACTATTACTTGCAGCGATTATATGGGGATTCGCCTTTGTTGCTCAACGTGTCGGAGCACAATACATTGGCGCCTTTACCTTTAACAGCATTCGCTTTGCTTTAGGAAGCTTTTCTTTACTTCCTCTCATTTTCATTCTCGATCATAGAGCAAAAAAACAGCAGACTCAAGAGGTTTATAAAGCCAAGAATGACTTTAAAGCCTTATTAAAATCCGGCTGTTTATTGGGTAGTGTTTTATTCTTTGCTGCAACTTTCCAGCAAATTGGCTTGGTCTATACAACTGCTGGTAAAGCGGCTTTTATTACAGGGCTATACATCGTTATCGTTCCTTTTTTCGGAATATTTCTTAAGCACCATATTCGCAGGTCCACTTGGGTAGGTGCTGCATTAGCAACTATGGGGCTGTTCTTGTTAACCATGGTAGAAAGCTTTTCTATTTCATTTGGAGATTTGCTTGAATTAATAGGTGCTTTCTTTTTTGCCGTACATATTCTATGTATCGATCACTACTCTAAAAAGTTAAATGTTATAAAACTTTCATGTATTCAATTTTTTATGTGCTCATTTCTAAGTTTGCTCATTGCATTGGCTATTGAAACCTTTTCTTTAGAAGCCATTGCAAAAGGCATTACAGCCATCCTATATAGCGGCATATGTTCCGTAGGCATCGCTTATACATTACAAATCGTCGGCCAGCAGCATGCCCAACCATCTCATGCAGCCATTATTTTAAGCCTAGAGGTTATTTTCGGCGCACTGGGTGGATGGCTATTCCTTAACGAAACTCTTGGTATACAAGGCATAATAGGCGGAGCATTAATGCTTGCAGGCATGTTCGCCACCCAAATCCCAACTATTATAAAAAGCCCCGAACAATCAACCAAATTATAAATCATAAAAGCTTTTCTCTAATTAGGGCTTGCTGAACAAATACATATTATTAACTACAGGAGATGTTTGGTATATAATTTGTAATGAAGAAATGCAGTTTTAATGAAGTGCAACGGCATTAAAACCAAAGGGTTGTAATCCTTTGCAGAGGTTTAGGGCTCTGACCGTCATATTTTAGTATACTAAAAATTAATCTCCCTTTGTTCGTTTCGCAATGAAAATTATATACCAAATATCTCTCAACGCAAATCATAATGCAAGAATATTACTGAATATTGACCATTTTTCATGCACTCCTAATGAGTAAAGCTCTCATTAAATCTTTTGACTGCAATTAATATGATATCATTCAGCAACCTTTAATCATTATTTTTTTCATATATATGGATGGAATCTCGTCCTTTATTTTTAGACATATACAGTGCCATATCTGCTTCATCAATTAATTTAAATAAATCTTCATTTTTAGAAGGCATCTTTGTAGCAATTCCAAAGCTTAATGATATATTATCTTTAATATCATTTATATGTATATTTTTAGCATGCTCTCTTATTCTTTCCGCAATTAATGAAACCGTTTTAAGGTCTGTATTAAAGAACATAATCATGAATTCATCTCCGCCATACCTAAAGAGCAGGTCGATATTGTCACGCGTGCAAAACCGAATAACAGACGTCACTTTAGATATGACCTGATCACCAATGGTGTGCCCATATTTATCGTTGTAAGCTTTAAAATAATCTATATCAATCATCATAATCGTAATGGTAATATTCTGGTCTAACGCCATATTCCAATATTCATCCGCTTGTTCATTTAAAGTACGCCTATTCAAAAAACCTGTCATATCATCTGTATAAGACATATGTTTAAAAATATTGGCAGTTCTTTCTGCTCTATGTATCTTTCTAAGGCTTCTGAAAAGAAATATGGTTGTAATGGTTGACAATAAGCCCAAAGTGCTTATAAGAGCTGTCTCATTATTAATAGCCTTTGAATACTCTATCAAACTAACGTCTACACCTAAAATGCCAATATATTGCCCTTCTTGAGAATATACCGGTGCATATCCTGTAATATACCCGCCCCACTGATCGTTTGAAAATTGATATAAAGATTTTTCATTAAAATATACTTCTTCTGTATCATAGGATAATGTGGTATAACGATCTTTATCCGTGTATCCTTTTTGAAGTGTATCCATCTGTCTTGTTTCTTTACTCACGACAGCATCTAGTAAGTATATAAAGTTTAATGCCGTGCCTTCTACTTTTTCGTAATAAGCCGCCTCATTGGAATCAACAAAATACTTCACTCTATTTGGTTCTAAATGGGTGAGCAGGTAAATATATTTTATGTCTGCAAATTTCATAAATCTGCGAACTTTCTTCTCAAATTCTATGTTAATGGGATCCCTTAATAGGCTATTAAAATCCATACTTTTCAAATATTCTACATCCGCATTACTTAATTCAATATTATCAGCTGTGCTGATTGCAATACTCATAACTCTTTTGCCAATGCATTCATAATAGTCTTTTCGTATTGAAAAAATTGAATAAACCATTAAAATGATAATCAAACTAATATTGACAATTAATATAGCACGATACTTTTTCTTGCTTTTATTTACGGAAACCATTGCTTACCTCTCTATTTACTCCCCCTAATAGAAATCACTTTAAAAATAAAGCAAAACAATTATATCTCTTTAAAAACGAAATATACTTTCCGTACTCCTCATAAAACCCTAATCATCTGAACGCTTTGTTTTGTACAATCATATAACTATAACACATTACAACCTCTTTTAATACAATTATACAGTAATTTTTACCATAATTACGATTTTAGATGAATTTTATAAAAAAAAACAGCCTTCAATCTTAAGGAAAGCTGCTTAAAAATATATAAAAATAGATAGTGTTACCTTATTTATAATAGGTCATTATAACCAAAATATACCTATAGAAATTATTTATACTCTTTTTTTATAATAAATATATCATTAATTAAAATTGTATCTCACTATATTGTTAACATTTTAACGTATTTTCTTATGCTGTATTCGATTTGCTAATGGACATAACTTTTCTAATCTTAACCTCATCTTCTACATACTTCTTATGTTTTAATACAAATCGTTAATTAATTACCATTCTTAATATTATAATACTCCTTTTTTTAATAAAGTCAATAGATTTATCGTCAATTTTTTAACAATTTATTTGCTAAGTTATTTTACAATTCAAACTCTCTTAGAAATTTTAAAAAAGGGATTGCTCAACTTTTAATCTCCTGAGCAGTCAATACATCTTCAGTTTTAATTTTATTACATCGTTCATATTTGTTATTGGGAAAAGAAGTATCAAAATTACAAATGGTTTTATATTTACAAAAAGTGCATGATGTTCTTTTTCCACTCAGCTTTTTGGGTTGAATGTCGATGCTTCCCTGAGTAATGGACATACAAATGTTTTTTACTAATTTTTCAGTATATACGCTGATTTGATGAAACGCCTCTTCTCCCAGCACCTTAGATTTAGTTCCAATATCACCATTCTTTTTAATATTAACCGGTATAATATCCGAGTATCCTTGAATGTCCTTATCCAAATCTTTAATCAACCGGCTGTCTTTCAGTACCAATCCATCCATTTTAAACATTTTTCTAATTTGTTTTTCTACCGTATTAAAAAGCGATTCTTCATCTAAAGTCGAATCTATCGGTACCATAGGATTATCTATTTTAAAATAAAATATTCCTGCAGGTTTAATATTTTTATCTTGTTTTTGACTTTGTATCCCTTTCAAAGCTGCCTGTAAATAAACCATTAGCTGCAACTGTAAACCATTTACCACTTCATTTAAATCTAACTGCTTGCCTCCGGATTTATAATCGATTATCTTAATAAATAACGCTTCATCTTTATTAAGGACATCAATTCTGTCAATTCGCCCTTCTATATATACGGTCTCTTCATTGGGAAGTATCACTTGTATAGGAGGAAATATCCCTTTCCTTCCAAAGCTTACTTCGTAGTAAAATTCGTTAAATGTCCCTTTTTTCAAATGCTCAACAAGCATCCAAGCAGTTTTTTTCAAGACCTTCCTTATTCTTAAAATTTTATACAAATACCTATTATTGGATTTTAAAATACCTTCTAAATAATGATTGGTTATGTCTTCAAGAATTTGATTTATAATTTCTTCACATTCATCCCGCTGTAATGCTTCTATATCTACCTCACCATGACTCATTTTTTTTGAAAAAGCCATTAAGGTTTGGTGATATATCTCTCCTATTTCAGCTACAGCAATGTCATATATTTTTCTTTCTTCAGCTTTTATACCATACCGTAAAAAATAAGCATATGGACACAATACAAAAGTTTCCAGCCTTGAAGCACTTAATGCCATTGGTTGATTGTATAAGTTTTTGACGTCATTCCAAGATAGTTTTTCTAATTGATTATTGTAAAAAAGCCCTTCAAAAGTAAGCCTTAATGCATCCTTGTATTCGTCTTTATCAACATACCAGTTGTGCACATTTTGCCACAATTCAGGTATCGGGTGACCTTCTAATCCATGGCGTATCTGTTCTATTAAGTATTTTAGAGTGCTCTTTGGAGTGGTCACCATTGCGCCCCCATCCGGCTGATCTAATATATCTTTCTTTAAAGAAAGCCTTTTAAACATCTTCATTACTCTGTCTATCAGTAAAGAAGGTTTCATTTCCTTACCCTCAGCATCGGAAACTGTATAGCTTAGGCTTAAGTATTCACTTGATTTACTCATTGCCTTGTATATCAGTAGCTTCTCTTCTTTGATTTTAAAAGCTTCATCTCTTCCCATTTCCACATTATAATCTTTTAGTATTTCTTTTTCTTCTCTGAGCAGTACGCCATCTGTGGTATGACAACTGGGTATTACACCATCATTCACACCCATCATAAATAAAGCTTTAACATTGGCTATTTTTGATCTTTGAAGTGTTCCGGCGATAACTTGATCCATAGTTGTAGGAATAATACCTGCTTCCACCGACTCAAGCCCCGCCCTTAATATCTGGGTGAAATCTTTATTATTGATTTCAGTATCTCCTATTAATTCAACCATTTGATCCAGTATGTTGATAATGATATTCCATATTTGAGCAGTTTCTCTCATATAAGAATACTCGCCAAGACCTCTTAAGCGTTCTATCCAATTTTCTACCTTATTTAATGTTTTGGTTTTATTTTGAATATAGTCATATAACTTTTCAGTCTTCTCCGATACCGTTTTAGCCTTTTTCATTACCCGTTCAAAGCCTTCAAACATGCCTATTATTTCACTTCGAAGGATATTTACTTGCTCAAATGCTTCATCCCCCAATACTTCTCTTCCAATTTCAAAATCTTTTTTCCATTTGTTGCCTTTAATTTTGTATCTTATAGCATAGTTTTCCAGCGCTTCACACGCTTCTATCTCATAATCCGACTGTCCGGTTTTTAAAAATCTAAAAATATCCTCATAACGATATCCATTTGAAATAACATCCATAAGGGCCATAATATACTCAACAAAAGGGTTATGCATAATTGTTTTTTTTGTATCAATAAATACAGGAACATCATATTCCTCAAAAACTCTTTGTATGAGATGGCCATAGCTGTCCATATCGTTGCATATGATCGCAATGTCTTTATAACGGTAATCCCTGGTTCTAACTAACTCAATTATTTTAGACGCGACGGTTTCCACCTCAGCATAATAACTGCTGCATCCATATAAATCAATATTTTCTGTCTTGTTTTCATAGATTTCTAAGGAATAGGCATATAAGTTTTTTTCTAAATGTTGAATTTCTTTAACTTGCCTTATTTGGTATTGACTTTGCACATTAACCATCTGATATGGCACACCACTTTGTTGTGCCATTTCTATGCATTTGTTAACGGAATATCTCGTAACATCAAACAAGTCTTGATCTGATCCATTTGAATCCATTGTAAAGTTAAAATTTATTTCATGGGCTATGCCCATCATTTTCCCTATTAAAGTCAATATTTGAGGGTTGAAATGGTCAAATCCATCAATCCAAATTACAGAATCTTTAAGGGGCAGCGTATCATTAATTTTATCAATCAACATATTAATAAAATCTTCTGAATCAATATATTTGTCCTTTAAGTAGTCATTGAATTTTTCGTAAACTTTACAAATATCTAAGATTTTCTTTGTCAGTATGATTTCGTCTTCTTTATGTATAATGACTTCCATTAGCTCCTGGGATAATATATTAAATTGCTTCATTTCTGTAATAAGTTCATTGATTAAATCTATGAACCCATGCTTCTTTACCGCTTTGCCAAATATCTGTAATTCTTCTTCCAGCTCTGTAAGGATCTTATACAAAATCATGTGCTTGCCTTGCTCATTGACATGTACTCTGGTTACGCCGCCTACCATATCTAAAATATAGTGTGACAGCCTAGAAAAGCTTAATACTTCAATATCCATCAAACCGGGAACCTGCAATTTCTCTACTGCTGTTTTTTCTGCTTGCAGTGTATATTGCTCAGGCACTAATATATATGTCTTCCTTATTTCTTGATCTGAAATATTCTGTACGCGCTCATACATATATTGATTTAAATCTTTATCTGCTCTACCAATAATAATATTAACCGACATAGTCCCACCCTCATTTATTCCAAAAGTTTTCATTGGTTCTATTTAGTAATCCTATACTTTTATTATAACAAAATTTTTTTGTTAAGGAGACCATTATGAAGCCGCCAATTCATTTATAACAAAAAAACTTTAGGCAATGCCTAAAGTAAAGGGTAGACAATACATATTTTTTTCCAAGTCTCCTCTGCATTTATTCTCTTGGTTCTGCTAAAAATTCACTATAAGAATACTTTTTTGAAATAAGTCCTTTTTCCAGTAACCATTCAATGCCTTTTTCTATCTCTTCCTCCTCAGGTATCATCATATATTCATAAGTTGTTATCTCGAAAAAATCATTTGAGTTTTCAGGAAAAGCTAATTTTTCTTTTATGATATCAAAATATTCTTCTTGAGAAGTGGAATTTATATAGTCCACCGCTTTGTTATAGCCATTATATAAAGCTTTTATAACCCCAGGATCAGCATCCGTGTATTCTTTCTTTGTCATCAGTATCCCTGGAAAAGTATCAAAATCACTATTAACCGCCAATAAACTTGAACCCTCTGCTACGGCAGTTGATGCCAGCGGCTCGGGAAGTGTCGCTGCATCTATTTGTCCGGTATTAAGCATTTCCATTCTTGCGGGAATAGATGGAATACTTATTTTATTAACTGCATCCGGCCGGATATTATGATGTTTAAGTGCCGTATCCAAAAGATACTCCATTAATGTATTAAAGGACAGTCCAATATTTTTCCCAACCAAATCTTTGATTTCTAATATATTAGAATTTGGATGCACGACAAGTCCATAGGTTCCACCGGTTTTTGCTACGGCATAAACGTCCGTTTCACTTTCTTTAAACAGCCCTAGTGAAAGAACATCTGTTGAAACATATTGAATTTCATTTGCTTGAAAAGCAGAGTCTCTATTTACCGCACTCCTAAAGAGTTGTAATTCAACATCTAAACCTTCTTCACCGAAATACCCCAGTTCATTTGCTATTACAAAAGGGATCGATGCATTATCAGGCAGAATACCTATCTTTATCGTATTATTTTCCGAAATGTTTTTATGGTTTGTACACCCTGCCAATAATATGGTTAACACCAATAGTAATAAAGCCATTCTAGTTTTCATCGATTCTCTCCTTATTTTACTATAAATATTTTTTATATTCACACCTATAATCGGCTATTTTTATGGATTTGCTATAGAATAGCCACTTTCAAGTTCCAGCTCAAAAATATTTGAAATTCCTGAAGAAATATACAATTTATTATCTTTTGTTATAAAAATCACGTCTATTCCATCCATACTTTCTACCAGCTTCATTCCTTTATCTATACCCATCAAAAAAACGGCTGTTGAAAATGCATCACCCTCGGTAGAGTGATCGCTGATAATGCTGACACCTTTCAGTCTATTTTCTTGAGGAAATCCTGTGAAAGGATTAAATATATGGTGATACGCCTTGCCTTCATGTACAAAATACCGCTCATATGTTCCTGATGAGACCACCGATTTATCACTGACATTCACAGCTCCAAGATACTTTCCTCTTTCCCCGTCGGGGTCTTGAATACCTATTTTAAAATCACTTCCGTCCTGTTTATTGCCTATAACAAGTACGTTTCCTCCTAAATTGATAATGGCTCTGTTAATCCCTTTTTCTAATAAATATTCTTTAACTTTATCAGAAATATAACCTTTGGCAATGGCTCCTAAATTCCCTTCCATACCCATATCTTTTAAAAAGATTCTATTTCTCGCTTTATCAATTTCAATTTTTTTATAGTCAATTAAAGCCAGTGCTTCTTGTATTTCTATATTGGTTGGATAATATCCTTTGGGAGGATCAATCGCCCATAATTTAATCAACGGCCCTGAGGTTATGTCAAAAAATCCCTGTGACATTTCCGATATTTCAATACTTTTCTCTATTATCTTTATGGTATCCAAAGACACTTCTGTCCACTGTTTTCCTGCATTTTCTTGTAAGTTCCAGAGGTCACTTCCTTCAATATGCACGCTCAAAATGTTTTCAAGTTCTTTTATATAAGCGAACAAATCCTCAAAAATGGCTTTATCTGTGTCGTCATATATTTTAATGGTTACAATGGTATCCAGAAGAAATTGATTGTCCGATATATATTCATTATTATTTATGATCTCATTTTTCCGGACTTTACAGGAACTCAAGGAAGTCATCAATAAAGCAAATAGGATTAATATTGTTACTTTTTTCATAATGATAGGCTCCTTAACATTAAAAGCTTTAGGGATGTCCCTAAAGCTTTTTTATAGCTTATTATTCAACTTAGGTCAATATTTTATTGAAAAGCTTTATCAAATAATTTTTCAAATTCTATTACATGAATGGATACTCCGGCAATGGCATCCGTATGACCTTCATCGTCAATGTAATTCACTTCAAAGTCTTGAGAATCTACTACATAATCCGCAACACTTATCGCTTGTGTATCCCAGGCCATTCCATAATCTTCTCCCAGCTCTAGTTTGCTGCTTGGTTTTGAAGGGTCCGGATTGCCGTCTGCATCTTTTTTGAAATATTTAGCGGTATCGTCATTAAATTCTCCCGCAAATACAGAATTGTAAAGAACATCTACTATGGTTCCGTTCACAACAATAAATTCTCCTTTATACACCCATCCTCTGTCGTCTGCCGGAAGATCAGCCATTAGAACATAATCTTCAGGTGTCATATATCCGCCTTTAGGAACAGGATCTGATGCCAAAGCTTTTTCAGCAAGTGTAAAAAATTCTATTACGTGAATGGAAACTTGCGTTCCGTCATCTGTTTGAAGTGCATCGGTGTGTCCTTTTTCATCCGTATACAAATCTTCAAATGCAGCAGGGTCTTGGTTTTCAATTAACCATGCTTCTGCGGCTTCTGCCTGCACATGCCAATCTGCAGCCGCGCCGCCTACTTGTACCATTGGATAGTTTCCGGCCTCACTGGCAGTACGTTTATTGCCCGATGGTTGAACATTGGTTCCACCCCAATATGCATCCGTAATAGCACCGCCTTCAACCGTAAGCACTACAAAGTACTTATAGCCGGGACCTCCAAATTCATTTTCTTGTGCAAAGTAGGTACCATCCGCATAGCCGACAGTTTCTCCGGTACTGTCATCCCCTCCGTCATCAACTACAGCCGGTTCGTCAGAACCGCATCCAGCAAAAACTAGTAATCCTGCCACTAATATTATAACAAGCATCATTAGTTTTTTTCTCATAAAATTCTTCCTCCCTCTCATTTAAGACTAAGTAACTTGCTTAAGTCTTAATAATATCTTAGCATTTACGAATAATACTATCAAGAGTATCTGCATATTCAAGTTGATCTGAAGCTGCTAACGCTTAATATTTCAAGCGTTTACTGTTTGTTAAAATATTGGCAACTTTTCCAAAAAGCCTTTGATTGTCATTATATTTATGATATATTTATAAAAACAGATATATATTTTGACCTCAAAGTTTTGTGAATAAGGAGGATTTACATGGATAAGCAAAAGATTGTTATCCTAGGGGGAGGCTATTCCGGAGTAAAAGCAGGCAAAATTTTACATAAAATATTTAAAAATGACCCGATGGTTGAAATAATACTTATTGATAAATATCCCTTTCATACCCTTATGACCGAACTTCACGAAGTGGCAGGACACAGAACCGAACCTTCGGCAATAAGAGTAGATTTAAGGAAAATATTTGCTGAAAGAAAAGTAAAAGTAGTCACTGACCAAATTCTCTCGGCAGATTTTGAAAAACAACAGCTAAAATCAGAAAAACATGTTTATGATTTTGATTATTTGATCATAGGAACCGGAAATGAGTCTAATTTTTTTGGTATTGAAGGTGCCGAAGCGTTTTCTCATTCTCTTTGGTCATATGAAGATGCGATAAATCTTAGAAATCACATAAGAAAAATGTTTGAACTTGCATCTTTAGAGGAAGATCCGATAGAAAGAAAGCGTTTGCTTACTTTTGCAGTATGCGGTGGTGGATTTACCGGTGTTGAAATGGCAGGTGAGCTTGGCGAAGCCAAAAAGCATTTTTCGGAAGAATACGGCGTCGATGTTAATGAGGTTAAAATTTATAATATTGAAGCCTTAGACCGCATACTTAATATGTT
>JANQMT010000098.1:0-16507 GCA_028279945.1 Clostridia bacterium | reverse complement strand
ACAACAAATCCACAGTGCATAATTATTATATAACTGAAAAAAGGAAATAAAAAATCCAATTACCTCTTAATTAAGAAGATAATTGGATTATACGTGTATAATTATTTGTTTGTTGTATTAATTTGGTTAGAAAATTTAGGTGGTAGATAAGCTATAAAAGTCGTGCACAGACAGGACGTCTGTGAGCAAACTTAAGCCATGGACGGCGGTTGTTTGCGGTTAGACTTTTATAGCTTATATGCCATCAAATTTTCTCCAAATTAATACATTAACGAATAATTATATGCCTGTATTCAATTTCAATTTATTTTTCATATAATGCTTTTGCATCTTTTAATATTACTTTTATTATTTCATTATATTGTTCCAGCGTATCAATCCAATTCTCCAAACACTGACTTCCTTCTTCTGTTAGGCAATATATCTTCTTTGCGGCACCGCCTCCAAGTGTATCCCAATCTGAGGTTACTAATTTTCGTTTTTCTAAACTGTGTAATGTTCTATAAACGCCTGTACTGTCAGGTGTAGAATTCAAAAACAAGCTTTTGTCTTCTAATTCTTGGATAATTTTGTAGCCATGCAGCTTTCCCTTTTTTAAAAGAGTAAGAATAATTGGTTGTATAAGCTTATCTAAATTATTTCCTTTACAGGAGCATTTGTCCATGTCTGATATTAGACTTGGTCTGATATTTGACATAAAAAAAATCACGTCCTTCAAATATTTTTCAATCATATCTTATCATCAAGTTTGTGCTCTGTCAAAAGTAGATCCTATGGCCTATTGGGTAATCATTTTCTGTCTCACCATTTCATACATGATAATGGATGCGGCTATAGACGCATTAAGAGATTCAGTATTTCTTAACATAGGAATCTTCACCACATCATTGACTTGTTCCAGAAATTCCTCGCAAACACCGTTGGCTTCATTGCCTATTATCAAAGCAACATCTTCAGCTAAAGGCAAGTCATAGTAAAAACATGCAGCTTTTGGTGAAGTGGCAATGGCTTTCTTTTTATACTTCTTCAATAAAAATATAACCGATAAGGGATCATCCATGTAAAGAATGGGCACACGAAAAATAGACCCTGCAGCTGCACGTATGGTTTTGGATAGATATACGTCAACAGACCCTTTTATAACAATCACACTATTGATGCCTGATGCATCTGCCGTTCTTAAAATAGTACCCATATTTCCCGGGTCTTGAATCCTATCTAAAATCAATATGTTACTTTTAGGCTCCCTTAATATATGATGCAGATCAAAGCTTGGTTTTTTTACAACTCCTAAAATACCTTGTGGTGTCTCCGTATCCGTGATTAATTTAAACAATTGATCTGAAATATTATAGATATGAATATTTCTTTCATGCAAAAAACTGATTAATTCTTCATTGTACGCATGAATTATAAAAGCATCACAATAGACAATAAAATTGATTTCAGCATCATTTTTGATACACTCTTCTACCAGATGAAATCCTTCTATTAAAAATTCATTGTATTTATCTCTGCCTTTTTTTGTCTTGAGTTGTCGAACCTTTTTAATTATAAAATTATCTTTTGATGTTATTTTTTTAATCATTTTGCTCACCTGCTTATCTCAACGCCAGACTGTAGCTCTCTAACCTTTCACAGAATACAGGGCATTGAGTTTTTGGTTAGACCCCAGAACGTACAACTTATTACTTTCATGTATTACAGTATCGGGACCAGGAAGAATCAGGTTATCGCTATCGTCTATTCCTATTATGTTCACTTCAAATCTTTTTCTGATATCCAAATCGCCAATGGTTTTGCCTATCCATGTTTTGGGTGGGTAAATTTCAAGAATCCTATATTCTTCTGATCTTTTTATGTAGTCTGTGATACCGCCATTTGGCTCACTCAGATTGTGTGCCAAACGAACGCCCATATCTCTTTCGGGAAATACAACCTGATCCGCACCTACTTTATACAATACTTTAGCATGCAGTTCGTTGCTGGCTTTAGTTATGATTTGTTTCACCCCTTCTTCTTTTACAAGAATTGTCGCAAGAATGGATGACTGGATATTCGTACCAATAGAAACAATAACGCCATCCATATTACCGATTCCTAATGATTTTAATACGCCTTCCTCTGTTGCATCTGCTTCAACGGCATGGGTGACGCTATCCGCTATGTCTTGTACTTTCTCAGTATCCTTATCAATGGCTAAAACTTCATTTTTCAACTCAATCAAGCTCTTGGCAACACTGGTACCAAATCGACCACATCCGATAATTGCATATTGTTTCATAAGACCACCTCCCATTAATAATATCTTGACTTGCTTTCTTCACTTTATCCAACAATTATTTTTTCTTCCGGATAACGGATGCTTCCCTTCTCTTTCTTTTGCCTTGAAGCTAAAGCAAGAGCAACTGTTAATGGTCCTAATCGTCCAATAAACATAGATACTGCAATAACAATCCGTCCTATATAACTCAACTGTGATGTAATCCCCGTGGAAAGACCTACTGTGCCGCAAGCAGAGACCGTTTCAAATAGTATTTGAATGAATTCAAGCTTTTCTGTAACGGATAATATTAAGGTTACAAATAGTACCCACAACATAGCCACACCAACAATGACGATGGCTCGGTCTATAACCGTATTGTCTATTCTCTTTTTCCTATATTCTGTGTCTTTTTTTCCTTTTATCACTGACCAGTTTTTTAAGTAAAGCACCCCGATTGTGGTGATTTTTACGCCTCCGGCCGTAGATCCGGATGAACCTCCTATAAACATAAAAATCATGGTAATCATTAAAGTTCCTGTCGTTAGCTTATCCATTGATAAAGTATTAAACCCCGCAGTTCTGGGGGTAATGGAATGAAATAATGATGACAATACTTTTTCTTTAAAAGTGAAATTGGCTAGCTGCATATTTTGATATTCAAATATAAATATCAGTATAAAACCTATGACAATGAGTCCTAAGGTCATTCTTAGAACCAATGAACTGTGTATGGATAAATTTTTCAAATTTCTTTTTTGAATCAGCTCATAGATGACAGAAAAACCTAGTCCCCCTAAAATAATCAGCATAATAGCCGTCATCTGTACTGTAAAGCTGCCGGTAAATGCTGTGAGGCTGGAATAGTTGCCCATTATGTCAAAACCTGCATTACAAAAGGCTGATATTGAGTGAAAAATACTATATGCAATCCCCCGCTTAACGCCAAATAAAGGAATAAATTGAATGGAAAATAACAAAGCCCCTATACCTTCTATGATGAATGTGGTGATAATAACATACTTTACAAATTTCACAATACCTTGTATATCCAGTTTATTAAGGGACTCCTGTATCACCAATCGTTCTCTCAAAGTAATCCTCCGCCCCATCAGCAAAGCTAAAAATGACGTTATGGTCATGAAGCCCAATCCTCCGGCTTGAATGAGCAGAAGAATAATTGTTTTACCAAAAACCGACCAATATGTACCTGTATCCACTACTACCAGTCCTGTCACACATACAGCTGATGTAGCCGTAAAAAATGAGGTTAATAAACCGGTTTGACTCCCACTGGCTGACGATATAGGAAGGGACAAAAAAATAGTGCCGATACCAATTAACAATCCAAACCCTATCACTAGAATTTGGGATGGTGTATATCTATCAATGATATTTTTTATATGAACCACCACCTATATTTTTTATCAAAATACAACCGGCATACAATGCCGGTTATAAGTGTTTTTATATTTAACCCAGATTTATAGTTTATCGTAATACTCTGGGTTTTATTATAAACTTTATTTGAATATTTATTCTTCCGAAGTCTCAGTTCTTAAAAAGCTTGGTATATCCAGGTCTTTTTCAAACTTCTTAAAAATATCAGATACCTTGTCCTCTTTGTTTTCGTCTTCCATTTTGAATTCGATTTCTTTTTTTCCGCCTTCAAATCCTGTGGCAATGACAGTAATGTATATTTCATCCTTTATGTCTTCTTTGATGGAGGCACCAAAAATAACGATGGCCTCCGGATCAGCAGATTTTTCAATTAAGTCCGCAGCTTCATTTACTTCCAGCATCCCTAGGTCATAACCACCCATAATATTTAATAATATCGCACTTGCACCTTCAATTGAAGTTTCAAGCAATGGACTTTCAATGGCTTCTTTTACGGCATCCCCGACTCTTGAATCGCCTTTTCCTTTACCCACACCCATGTGAGCTATACCTTTATCACTCATGATGGTTTTCACATCTGCAAAGTCAAGGTTGATGAGTCCTGCATCTGCAATTAAATCAGAAATACCTTGTACACCTAATCGAAGTACGTCATCCGCCATTCTAAAGGCTTCAATCATAGAAGTTTGTTTTTCTGAAACCTGCAACAGCTTGTCATTAGGTACTATGACCAATGAGTCCACATATTTTTTCAAATACTTTATTCCAACGTCGGCTTGGTCTCTTCGTCTCTTGCCTTCAAAAGTAAATGGTTTTGTTACAACCCCTACCGTAAGAATGCCTTGCTCTTTTGCCAGCTTTGCAACAACCGGTGCCGCTCCGGTACCTGTACCGCCTCCCATTCCGGCCGTTACAAATACCATGTCTGCACCTTGAATGATTTTATGTAAATCATCGGTACTTTCTTCTGCAGCTTTTTGTCCAACCTCAGGATTGGCTCCAGCACCTAGACCTTTTGTCAGCTTTTCCCCTATATTAATCTTAGTTTCTGCTTTAGAAGAATAAAGGGCTTGCTTGTCTGTATTTATAGCGATAAACTGTACTCCTTTTAGTCCTGCTTCAATCATTCGATTAATAGCGTTGTTTCCTCCACCGCCAACGCCTATTACCTTAATCTGAGCGAAATGCTCAACGTCAACATCAAATTCGAACATAGCAACCTCCCTGTTAATTCCAATGAATTAATTATAGCACAATGGCTGTTCTTTTTGTACAATAGTCTTTCATTATATTATTACTTTTTTCTAAGATACTTGTCAATAATCATTCTTCTAATGGATGCAAAATTTTGGAAAAGTCTTCCACCAAATACAAAGATAGCCGCATAGTACAAAGGTACACCCATCTTGTCCCCCATATAAGCCAGCAAAGCAGCTAAAATTGCATTTCCCAGAAAACCGGTTATAAATATTAACATATCAAAACGATTTTCCATATTAGCCTTTACGGCACCAAAAATGGAATCTAATGCTGCTAAGACAGCAATGGAAATATAAAAAGAGTATTCCGCCGGATAAAAATTAGGCAGAAAAAAGCCAATGACAACGCCAATAATGAGTCCAAATATAGCTATTAGCATTAGGATACCTCACCTTCTTCCAAATTTTTTAGGTATTTGTAATCCACTTCTTCTCCATATTTTTTTATTTTAATATTGATACTTTTATCAACATTTAATATCAAACCATAATAGTCACGTAGTAGTGCACCATAGGTCGTAGGTGCCGTTAACGCTGATTCCAGCATCTTTGGGTCACCAATGGCTTTAATGATAAAAGGCTGAGCGAAAAACTGATTGTTGATCCTAACCGAATGTCCTGAACAATTTATTTCGGTACTACTGATAACTCTTTGACCGTTTACAGATACTGCTTCAGCTCCAGCGACTTTTAAATCATTAATAATCTTTAAAATATCCATATCATGTACAATAACGACACCGGGCTCTTCTCCTTCAAACAATTCTCTGATACCGTCATCTAAGATGACCACAACACCCTCGCCTTGTACGTCTGTAAAACCGCTGAGCAGCTTTAGCATTTCTAATTCTTCTTTCATAGAAAATGAAATCCCATCGCTTTCACCGGTCATTGCATGATATTCGCGGAGCTGTGCTTCTTTACTTTCTATAAGCTCCGAGATTTGTTCCTTCTCTGCTTCTTCACTTTTTATTGATGTCTGATATTCTTGTATTACCTTTGGAGAGATATATAAAAATGATCCTTTGATAATTCTTGATTGGATGGATATCAAAAGCCCAACCATAATACAAAATAAAAAGAGCATCACATGTTTAATTTTCATAGATATTCACCCTTTATTCTACAGGAACCGCATATCTAAATTTAATAATATCATTGTACCTGGGAATGGTTATCTCATCCTTTTTTTCGACTTTGACCTGCAGATTATATCGATTTCTCATTTGATCTATTATACCAAATCTTATATTCAACGTGGCATCTAAAGTATCAGGATTCCCAATAGCCTTAATCTCAAAAGGAGGTGCTGTGGGAACAGCGTTGATATTCACATTGGTTCCGGCCAAACTGATTTCTGTAATGGAAACATAACGCTGTCCGTTAATAGAAATCGCTTCCGCCCCTGCATCATTTAATTTATTAATAACACTGAGTAACAAATTGTAGTTGTGCATAATCATACTTTCGGATGAATATTCCATTGAATATTCCATTTCTTCCTCTTGAGGATCATCAATGGTTACAATAACACCGGGGCCTATTACAGCTTTCATTCCTGAAATCATTTTGTATTTCTCAAGCTCATTTACAATATTCCTAATGAGTATATCTTCTTTAGCCATGGAATCTTCTATTTCTTTTATCTTTGACTCTAAATCATTCAGCTCATCCAATAAGTTTTCTTTTTCTTCTCTTACTTTTTTTAATTCAGCTGCCAGACTTTGTGCTTTTTGAATGGGTACCAATGCACCACCTATGAAATCACCTTGCATTGAATGTATTAGAACAGATATACTTATTCCAACAAGCAATGCTACCAAACCAACAACAATTTGTCCACCTTTTATTTTCAATTGCACTAACCTCCTTTTACACTACAGGACTGTAAGAATAATATCCATTCTCCTGAATTCGGATGACGCCTCTTCTTATCCCCTTATTATGTAAATCATATAATATATCCCTGAGTATATTCATATTCTCCTTAAGCACATGCGTACTTGCTTTACATATCAACTTGTCCGTTATGTAAATGACCAATTGATTATCTTCAATATTTATCTTTTTGAAAAACAAATCATTTTTTTCTGTTTCAATTATAACACTTAATGTATCATTAAGAAATGTTTCATTACTGACTTTTAATTTTTCTCCAATGGTAAAATCATCTATTATTAAACCTTCTACAATGGAGAGCTTTGGATTACTTTCTACGGTTTTTAGTACAAATCCTTCCTCGTCAATAATAATCCAATGATCCAAGAAGTGTATGCACGCCGTGTCTTGACGTTCTTCAATAGTTATAATAAGGCCATCGGGCAATTCCCTTTTTATTTCAGCGGTCTTTATATAAGGATCATTTTCAATGCGCCGGCGTATATCTTCTGATTTTATTTTAAAAGTATTTGTACCAAAAACCACACCTGACATTTCAATAATTTCTTCTTGAGTAAACCTATTGTTGTTTTGAACGCTGACTGTGTGTATAGAAAAAACATCAGAATCAATTATAAAAAAAAATGCTGCGCAAATTAGAAAAATTATCAAAATTAATATTAGAAAGAAATTTTTCTTTTGTTTCTTAGATTTCATATTTTTACCCCGTTTTTCCTGTTGTTAATCTTCCCTAAATATTTTTCCTCCCAGATCACTGATATTTTGCTCCAATTTATCATATCCTCGATCTATATGCCATATATTCTCTATAATCGTATCTCCTTTTGCAGCTAAACCAGCTAGTACTAACGCCGCTCCACCTCTTAAGTCCTTGGCAGTAACTCTTGCCCCTGTCAATTCCTTCACGCCGTTAATGACTGCAACTCTTCCATCGACTATAATTTTTGCTCCCATTTTCATCAATTCGTCTACCGTCTTAAACCTATTTTCAAAAATGGTCTCACTCACCATACTGGTCCCTTCTGCAATAGACATGCTGGTTAAAAATTGCGATTGCATATCGGTAGGGAAACCCGGATAAGGCAAAGTTTTTATAATTTCTACAGCCTTAAGACGTTCAGGTGCTTTAAGATATATAGAATTTTTATCTTCTCTGACGGTACAGCCGGCCTCAGTAAATTTGGATAATATAATGCTTAAATGTTCTGGAATGACATTTTTGATAAGCACTTCTCCTCCAGTCATAGCAGCACCGGCTAAAATGGTTCCTGCACATATTCGATCTGGGATAATGGTGTATTCCACTTCGTGAAGTTTGCGCTTTCCTTCAATATGAATTTCGCTTGTTCCAGCTCCGCTAATCTTTGCACCCATTTTGTTTAAAAAATTTTGCAAATCTACTATTTCAGGTTCTTTTGCCGCATTTTTAATTTTTGTTATGCCATCTGCTTCAACGGATGCCAACATTGCATTTTCTGTAGCTCCTACACTTGGAAAGTCTAGTTGGATGGTACTCCCCTTTAACTTTTCAGCCCTGCATTCCAAGTATCCATGAGATTCCTCTATGATTACACCCAATTGCCTTAGCAGTTTTAGGTGCAAATCAATGGGTCTCGGTCCTATTTCACATCCTCCAGGATAGCTTATATACACTCTACCACATCTTGAGAGCATTGGCCCAAGTAAAAAAATGGATGAACGCATCTCACTAACTAACCTTTCAGGAATGATATAGGTATTCAATGGTTTTGAGTCAACCGTTATAGTATTGTTTTTGAATTCAGTTTTGCATCCAATAGCCTCTAGGATGTTTAACATCGTTCTAACATCTTTAAGATTTGGACAGTCTCTAATGACGTTAATATTTCCATTCATAACTGTTGCAGCTAAAATGGGCAACACAGAATTTTTTGCACCACTAATGACCGTCTCTCCGGATAGTTTTGTTCCCCCGGTAATATGATATCTACTCACCTAAATAACACCTCCATAATATGCGCTAAAGGTGAATACCATAGGTACATAACATATATTATGCATATTACTTAAAGGTGTTACATTTTACTGATACATTTTAAAAGCATTCTTTTATATGAGATAAAATGAGTTCGTCTGCGTTTGTACTACTCATTTTTTTACTGCATTTACTCATTTCAAACAGCATTTCTTCACAGTTCTTAAGTTTAAAAATAATGCTAATAATTTTTTCTTCGTTTAAGTCTTTTTCTTGAATAATATATGCACCGCCATGGTCAGCCACAACTTTAGCATTGTGATATTGATGGTTACCTGTTACATGAGGGGACGGTATCAATATGGACGGCTTTGCTGAAACATTAATTTCTGCAATCGTCAAGGCCCCCGCTCTACTGATTACTAAATCACAGGCACACATATAGTCTGACATATTATGTACATAGTCTAATATTTTAATATTATCGCTTAATTGTATCCCTTTACTATTTATCTTATTCATAATGGACTCATAGTGAACTTTTCCAGTTACAAAAAAAAGTTTAATATCTTGAATTTTATTCAAGACTTCTATTACCTTTACCATACTATCATTTATTTTTTCAGCACCTCTGCTGCCGCCAAAACATATGATAGCAAAATCATTTTTATGGATACCCAATTTCTTTCTGGCTTTTTCAGGGTCTTGAACAGAAAAATCTTGACGGAGAGGATTACCGACTAATACTATTTTCTCTTGTGATTTAAAATATTTCTTAGATTCTTCAAAACTGATAAATATTTTATTGACAAATCTAGATAATATTTTGTTTGTCACTCCGGGGAAAGCATTCTGTTCATGAATAAAAGTTTTGATCCCTTTCAGCGAAGCTGCAAATACGATTGGTCCGCATACATATCCGCCTGTACCAATGACCATATCCGGTTTGAAGGATTTAATGATGGCATTGGATTCTTGCAATCCCTTCATAACTTTATGTAAAGTTTTAAAATTTTTAAATACTTTTTTTCGGTTAAACCCACTAACCGTAATGGTCTTTATATTATATCCATTTTTAGGAACTATTTCACTTTCCAAACCTTTCTCTGTACCGACGAATAGTATTTCTGCTTCAGGATTTTCTTTCTTAATTCTATCTGCTATAGCGATAGCCGGATAAATATGACCTCCTGTCCCGCCGCCGGTAATAATGATTTTCACGTTTCTCACCTCGTTCTACAATTCATTGCTTATCGTATGTTTAGAAATATTCAGCAATATGCCTATGGATGCCATAAATAATACTAAAGAATTTCCACCCCAACTGATAAACGGTAACGCAATCCCTGTAGGCGGCATAGACGAAGTGGCAACGGCTATGTTAATGACGACTTGGATAGCAATCATAGAAGTTATCCCTAAAGCTAATAACGTTCCAAATAAATCCGGTGCATTAATGGCTATATGTATCCCTCGCCAAATCAAAATCATAAAGCATACAATCAAAGCCGTACATCCAATAAAGCCTACCTCTTCCCCTATTATGGCAAAAATAAAGTCATTTTGAGGTTCCGGTAAATACAATGTCTTTTGAATGCTTCTTCCTAGACCAACACCGAACAATCCTCCTGATCCTAGTGCAAGCAAGGATTGAATAACTTGATATCCGCTGTCCATTGGGTCTGCAAAAGGGTCTAAAAAACTGGTCAATCTTTGCTTCCTGTAAGGTTCTAGTATAATCATCAGGACGATCCCCGAAACACCTGTTATAATAAGTCCAATCAAATGCTTTATTTTCATTCCAGCCACAAACATCATTGCCACAATAATCATACTAATAGTAACTGCCGTACTTAAGTTAGGTTGTAATATAATTAAAGTAAAATAAGTCCCTATTACTAGAAGTAATGGCAATACACCTTTTATAAAACTTTTTATTCTATCAGGTTTACTGCTCAAAAACCAGGCACAAAAAATAATAGCACATATTTTAGCAATTTCCCCTGGCATTACTGTAATTTCGCCCACTCCAAGCCATCTTTTAGCATAATTGATTTCCACACCTAATGGTGAAAAAATCAATAACAATAATACAACACTTACTACAAAAGCAACCGGTCCTAATTTTTTATAAAATCTATAGTTAATCGTTGATGTTATCATCATAGCTACAAAGCCAATAGATGCCCATATTAAGTCTCTTTTTAAAAAATGATAGGCATCACCTTTTTTTGCCAGGGCAAAGTAGTAGCTTGAACTGAATACCATAATAATTCCAAATATAACCAATAAAGTAACAATAAAAAACAAAGCGAAATCACTTGATTTTTTATTAGACATTTAAAGTCCTCCTCAATCCCAATACACAATCTTTAAAATGCTGACCCCTAATTTCATAGCTGGGATACATATCCCAGCTGGCGCATGCCGGAGAAAGCAAAACCGTATCCCCTGATTTGGCAAGTTTGAATGCTTCATCCACACATTCTTCTAAATTATTCTTGATGATTACAGCGTTAAATCCGTTTTGTTCAGCTGCCATTTTTATTTTTTTTGCTGTTTCTCCTAAAAGAACCACTGCTTTTATTTTTCCATTAAAAGCCTTTATGAATTCTGTAAAATCACTGCCTTTATCCATCCCCCCGGCAATTAAGACCGTATCTGTCTGCATAGCTTCAACTGCTTTAATGGATGAATCCGGATTAGTGGCCTTTGAATCGTTAATAAATTGGATGCCATTTACCGTATCAACATATTCTATTCTATGCTCGACTCCCTCAAATTCTTTGAGGGTTTTCTTGATCACTTGCTTTGAAATACCTGTGAAGTAGGCTATTGCTGTTGCTGCCAAAGCATTTTCCAGATTATGAAGTCCGGGTAATGCTAATTCATCAACAGGACAAATATCCACTGTATTGCCAGCCTCATCCTTAACGACGATTTGATTATGATTGACATAACATCCAAAGCCTAAGACTTCTTTTCTGCTAAAAGGTACTACTGTAGCCGGACAGCCATTGCAGAGTCCGTATGCTCTCTTGTTATCGTAGTTGACGATAAAATAGTTGCTCTTATTTTGATTTTGATATATCTTCGCTTTGGTATTAGCATAATTTTCCATGGTCAAATGGCGGTTTAAATGGTCCTGAGTTATATTAAGAATTGCAGAAACAACAGGCTTAAACCGACTTGTTGTTTCTAGTTGAAAACTGCTGACCTCTGTAATCATATAAGCATCTTTTGTTGCTTTTAGAGCTTTTGATATAGCAGCTACCCCAATATTTCCTACCACATGAGTTTCTTTCTCTGCATTTTTAAAAATCTCTCCAACAAGGGCAGTAGTCGTAGTCTTCCCATTGGTTCCAGTAATGCCTATAAATATACCCTTGCTCAACCGATAGGCCAATTCTAATTCTCCGATAATTTCAACTTTATCTTCAATGGCTCTCTTAACGAGAGGAATAGTAAGTGGTATTCCCGGGCTTAGTACCAGGAGATCGAGGAATGATAGATCGTCTGGTTCTCTGCCAAAAAAAGTAGTCAAGTGATTTTCGTCAGCCATGGCTAATACATCTTCGGCAATACGAGATGTTTCTTTGCTGTCATAAGGATATATTTCTGCCCCTAATTGTAATAGTACATCCATAACCGCAACCCCTGATTTACCCATGCCGGCTACCATCACTTTTTTTCCTTCTAATTGCATAAAATCCACCACCTTAAGGTATTAATATGATACGTCCGATAATACAGAGTATCAAAGTGACTCCCCAAAAAACACCCACTACTTTTGTTTCTTTCCAGCCGCACAGCTCAAAATGATGATGTAATGGGCTCATTTTAAATAATCTTTTTCTTCTGGTTTTATAACTGACTACCTGTAAAATAACAGATAGTGCTTCAATAAAATATATGCCTCCAACAATAGGAATTATTAACGTCAAATTCATGAGTATTGCAGCAGCAGCTATGGCACCACCTAAAGCCATAGATCCTGTATCGCCCATAAATACCTTAGCAGGATGGGCATTGAAATTTAAAAATCCTAAACACGCACCTGTCATAGCACCACAAAAAACAGCTGTACTCATAAATCCAACACTAAGTGCCATTAAACTAAAAAATAAAGCTACTAATAGTGTTACACCTGACGCTAGGCCGTCTAACCCATCTGTCAAGTTAACG
Organism: Clostridia bacterium; assembly: GCA_028279945.1. Lineage (GTDB taxonomy): Bacteria > Bacillota > Clostridia > Peptostreptococcales > JAAYPU01 > JAKSCF01. The sequence goes on along the minus strand of JANQMT010000098.1, from coordinate 3,546 downwards.
CTGTTCACCATAGAAATAACAAAAAATGCAATAAACGGGATATAGAAAATACCAAAATCAACATAAATATTTATAATAGGCACATAAATATTCGTTCCAAAAGCAGATACCTTCCACTGATAAACTGCAATAATGACTGCAAATAATATTTGAAATGCCAGTTTTTGATATACGCTTAACCCTAAGTTCCTTTTTAAAACAACCTTAATAAAATCATCAATAAACCCTAATAGACCGAACGCGGTTAAAGAAAATATTAAAATAATTAAGTCATTATTTATATTTCCAGCCGACAAGCTGGTAACAATAACGGCTGTTAAAATCATAATGCCACCCATAGTAGGTGTTCCTTCTTTAAACTTATGGCTTTGAGGACCGTCTTCTCTAATGCTTTGTCCTGCTTTAAGCCTCCTTAATAGTGGGATACATATGGGTCCTAATATTAAAGTAATTACAAAGGATATTATAATTGTAGTTATAATCTGTATATGCTGTTCCATTATATCACCTTTCTAATATATGATTAACAATTATTTCCATTTTCATTCCTCTAGACCCCTTCACTAATATAATATCCTCAGGGCTTAATATGTTACCAATTTTTTTTATTAGTCCTTCGTTGGTTGAAAAATGATATACTTGTTGGCTGGTGGCATGTGTTTTTGCACCTTCTGCAATTTGCCTCGCTTCGTCACCTACAGCGATAACGATATCCACGCCATTCTTGATGGCATATTCTCCAATTTCAAAATGATATTTTTCCGAAAAATCACCCATTTCAAGCATGTTGGACAAAATAGCAATATGTCGATTTCCTTCTAAAGACATTAAGGTATTTAACGCAGCTTTCATTGAATCGGGGCTTGCATTGTATACATCATTTAGGATTTTTATTTGATCGTTTGCATATTGAATCTTCAAACGCATGTCATAGCCTGTATATGCTTTCAACCCTTTTATTGCTTGGTTTATGTCTACATCCAGAATTTTACCTACCGCTATGGCTAACGTAGCATTGTACACATTATGCTCTCCGGGTACGTTTAAATTTATTTTATATAACTGATTATTAACTTCAAGATCATATTGTATGCCATTTTCTCCTAAATTTCGGCTATTAGATATAGTAAAATCCGAGTTTTTATCGACTCCAATTTTTATGATTTCAAACTCGGATAATGGTTTATCAACTGACTTTAGATACGCATCGTCATAATTTATAATCAATTTGTTGTTTCGATCAAAATAATTGATGATCTCTAATTTTGCTTTAAATATATTTTCTTGAGAACCTAAATGCTCTATATGTGAAAGACCTATGTTGGTAATAACACTGATATCCGGTTTAACAATAGATGCCAACAAATCTATTTCTCCTAATGCACTCATACCCATTTCAAAAACTGCAGCTTCGTGCTCGCCTTCAATATTAAAAATACTTAAAGGCACTCCAATATGATTGTTAAAGTTTCCAATATTTTTTATAACATTATATTTTTGAGATAGCACTGCCGCAATCATTTCTTTCGTTGAAGTTTTGCCTGTACTTCCCGTAATGCCTACAATAGGAATATCAAATAACGCAACATAATACTTTGCCATTTGTTGTAAGGCCTCTAATGTATCCTTTACATGTATCACAGGCATCTTTTCTTCTGTATTTGGAATTTCTTTATGTATTAGTGCTGCAATGCAGCCTTTTTTAAACGCTGCCTCTACAAAGTCATGGCCATCAAACCGTTCTCCCTCTATTGCTACAAAAAGATCTCCGGGCTTTACTTTTCTGGAATCGATGCAGATACCTTGAATCTTTTGAGCCGGTTCAATATTTTTGATAGTGCCATTTGCAGCATTGGCTAAGTCTATAAGCATTATTTCTTTCACATTCAATCCTCCTCTATGACCTAACAACTTTTCATTCTTCCGATGCAGGTCGTATACAGAAATTTAAAATCTTAGATTTTAATAGAATTTTTTCAATCATATATTATGTTATTTTTTTCCAGAGTTCATACCATCAACAATTTTTCTAGACACTTCCCTATCATCAAAATGAATGGTCTTGCCTTTTATGACTTGGTAGGTTTCATGTCCTTTTCCTGCCAGTAATATGGTATCATTTTTTTTATATATTTCAATAGCTCTTTTTATAGCTTCATATCGATCTTGAATGATCTCATACGTACACTCAGTATCCGTTATGCCTTTTTCAATATCTTCCAATATTTGCACAGGGTCTTCGTTTCTCGGATTATCACTTGTTATGATACAATGGTCCGATAGCCAACCTGCTGTTTTACCCATTAGTGATCTCTTAGTCCTATCTCTATCGCCACCGCATCCAAATACAGAAATCACTCTGCCTTTTTTAAAGCTATTAATGGTATTCAAAACTTTTTCTAAAGCATCCGGTGTATGTGCATAGTCTACTATGATCAAATAGTCTTTATCATTTTCTACCAGTTCAAATCTTCCCGGCACACCTTTTATGCTTTCCAGTCCTTTTTTTATTTTATCAAAAGATATACCGGCAACAAAACAGGCAGCCGCAGATGCTAATGCATTGTATACTGAAAATTTTCCGGGTATGGGTATGGACAAATGCCCCAGGCATTGCTCCTTGTACCAAATATCAAAATCGGAAAATCGGTCTGATATCTGTACGTTTTGAGCTTGAAAATCTGATTTGAGGTCAATGCCATAAGTAAAACATTTTACATTTAATTGCCGGATATTTTCTATGAGTATCCTGCCATATTTATCATCAATATTAACAATATTAGCTTTCTTAGTTTTATAGAACAATTTCTTCTTTGAATTAAAATAATCATCAAATCCAGAATGAAAGTCAAGATGGTCCGGTGTTAAATTTGTAAATATCCCATAGTCAAAATCAATATCCTCTACTCTATTAAGGGCAAGGGAATGAGATGACACTTCCATAACACAGGATTTTATATTTTTATCTAACATTTCTGTGAACATTTTTTGAAGTTCATAGGACTCAGGAGTTGTATTGGTTGAAGTGTATTCTTGATGGCCTATTCGATACGAAATCGTCCCTAAAACAGCACAAGGTTCATCCGAAGCTTTTAATACCTGATGCACCATATATGTAAAGGTGGTTTTACCATTTGTTCCGGTTACACCTATAACATTCAGATTTGATGTAGGATTGTCAAAATAGTTGCAAGATAGCTTAGACAACGCTTTTCTGCTGTCTGCAACTTGAATAATGGTCCCATCAATGAGGGAAGACTCTATGGGTTTCTCAACAATAAGGGCAGATGCACCTTTATTAACAGCATCATTAATAAACTGATGACCATCTGTTTTATAACCCTTAATACAAACAAATGCATTGCCTTCTTCTACTTTTCTAGAATCGTAAGCAATGCCTGTAATGTCAATAGATGTATCTCCCTGTATTTCAATAATGTCAACGTCATTCAATATATCTTTTAATTTCACTGCATACCATCTCCTTTTAGACTAAACTCTTAGGGCAAAAATATAATGAATAATGATGAATAATTAATGATTAAG
>JANQMT010000096.1:0-22766 GCA_028279945.1 Clostridia bacterium | reverse complement strand
ACAACAAATCCACAGTGCATAATTATTATATAACTGAAAAAAGGAAATAAAAAATCCAATTACCTCTTAATTAAGAAGATAATTGGATTATACGTGTATGAATACATTAACGAATATTTATACGCCTGCATTCATTTTTCTAGTACTTTTTCTTATTGCAAGGCACGTACCTCTGTTCATTCATAATAATTAAAGTAATGGTTACACTTATATTAAACCCAGATTATTCACAATAAACATGAAAATCTACGGTGTCTTTTTTTTAGCAGTTTCCATGAATAATCTGGCGTTAAAGAAAAATTTACGAGGTGACCAAATGGAAAAGGTTCAATATGATAAATCCGATATTGCCATCACTTTAAATGAAAATGAAAGAGCAGCTATTTCGGAAGGGTTGAATTTAATAAAAGCCGGTGATTGTATTCATAACGATTCGGTGGTGGTGATATCACCTAACTGGGTCAATTATAAAAAGCCCAGTCCCTCTTCGGCTGTTACGGTTGGAACTGATACGTTCCGATTTATTATACAATGGATAAAGGGGCATAATCCTAAAAGAATTATGGTTGGAACAGGTTCGGGTAATGGTGATACGCCTGGTGTCATGAAATCTGTAGGTTACGAAAGCATTATAAAGGAAGAAGGGGTAGAGTTTGTAGATTTTAATACGGGGCCTTACACAGAATTAGAATTAAATCACTCTAAGCCCAATAAAATAAAAGTCAATCAAGTGATGAATGAAATGACCGTTTATATTTCATTCACCCAGCTAAAGCATCATGAAGAAGCCACTATGTCAGGCGCTATTAAAAATATGGCGCTGACTTGGCCCTCTACAGAAGAACAAGGAACGCCTAAAAAAAATCTAGGTATTCATGATGATCTGCATGGATTTATTGCTGCTATGGCTGAAAAAGTACCCATTCATATTTCCATTTTAAGTGCTAATCCTGCCATGATTGGGTCAGGTCCAACAAAAGGAGTGCCTAAGCATACAGGGATTGTGATCTGTGGCAATAATGCTATAGGAGTAGATACCGTAGGGGCACGGTTATTAGGGTTCAAACCTCAAGGGATTCGTTACATGCATCTGCTTACCCAAAAGGGAATAGGGCAAAGCGATATCAATCAACTGAATATTCAAGGACTCAGTATTCAACAAGCAGAAGATATTTTTAGTCAAAAAGTGTATGGAGATTCCGTTATTGTAGATTCTGAATAAATTTACCATTTAAAGAGTTAAAATATTGTAATGTTTCATTTAAGTAATAAAACATCGTTAAAAGTTAAATAATAAAATAGGCTTAATAATGGAGGTGGTATTATAAAAAAAATTGGCATTCCAAGAGGGCTTTTGTATTTTAGATATCATCCTTTTATACAGACATTTTTAAAAGAATTAGATGCTGAAATAATTTTTTCAGAAGAAACCAATAAAGCGATTCTTAATTTAGGTGTTAAATATTGTGTGGATGAAGCTTGCCTTCCTATAAAAATTTTCCATGGACATGTTGCTTCTATTAAAGAAAAATGTGATTTGATGATTATCCCAAGAATCATGAAAGAAGAAGGCGGAGAATATATTTGCCCTAAATTTTGTGGTCTTCCGGAAATGATTATTAACAGTATTCCCAATATGCCTGTTATTACCTATGATCCTTTGTACTTAAATTCACAAAAGAAGCTGCAGAAGTGGATAGTAGGATTAGGAAGACATATCATAAATAATAAACAAAAAATTAATGATGCATATGAAAAAGCAAGCCATGAACAACAAAATTTTGAGTTGGGAATAAAAGATGATCAATACAGTAAAAAAGTAGCTTTAGTGGGACATCCTTACTGTGTTCATGATTCTTTTTTTAACATGAATATTGTTAAAAAGCTTAATGAAATGGGAGTCGGTGTTATCACTGAAGAAACCATTCCTAAGCAATATTTTGATGCAGAGTTAAAGAATTTATATAAAAAACCCTTTTGGGATTTTACTAAAAATGCATATGGGTTTTGTATGAACATTTATAAGAATGAAAGCGTGGATGGGATCATATATTTATCGTCCTTTGGCTGTGGGATTGATTCAGTATCCGTTGAATTAATAAAAAATGAAATTAGAGAGTTTCCTTTTCTAATTTTGAAAGTGGACGAACATACGGGAGAAGCAGGAATAGATACCAGAATTGAAGCTTTTATTAATATGCTTGGAGAGGAGTATTTAAATTGAAAATAACATTCCCTCATTTTGGAAATACATATATTCCTGTCAAAATATTATTTGATGGATTGGGATTAGAATATGTTATACCCCCTCTAAATAATAATGAAGCACTTGAAATGGGGACATTACATTCTCCTGAAGAGATATGTCTTCCTTTTAAAATTATGATGGGCAACTATATACAGAGTATTAAAGAAGGGGCAGATACAATCGTACTGATTGGCAGTAATGGTCCATGCAGGTTTGGAGAATACTGTGAATTACAGAAAAATATATTAAAAAATTTAGGATATGATTTGGAGTTTATTGTTTTGGAAAGTCCTAATGTGATTGGTAAAGAAGAATTTAAAAAAAGGGTATTTAAAATATCTGAACAAAGTCCTAAAAATAAAACTGAGAAATGGAAAGCATTAGGGAATACATTATTGGCTCTAAGATTAATAGAGCAAATTGAAAGAATAGCCCTTTATAAATGTGGGTATGAAGCCAATAGAGGCGAACATAAATATATCTTAAATCAATGCAAACGAGAAGTAATGCGTACGAATGATCCCCACCAAGCCTTAAATATTTTAAAACAGTATCATAGAAAAATTGACAAGATACCCCTGGATACCATTAAAAAACCAATTACGGTTGCGCTTATGGGTGAAATATATACAATTATAGAGCCTTTTTCAAATCTATACATTCAAGATAAATTAATGGACTTTGGTGTTAGTATAAAAAAAGGCTTATCTTTGGATGGATGGTTAATAGATGCTTTTCTCAGATCATTTAAATTAAATTCTATAGCTATAAGGAAAGCATCTAAGGAATATCTTCCTTATGATATAGGCGGTCATGGAAGAGAATGCGTGGGAGAAGCACTTATTGCCAACAAGGAAAAATTAGATGGCGGGATACAGCTATTCCCAATGGGATGTATGCCGGAAATTGTTTCAAAGGTCATATTACAATCCATATCCAAAAATAAAGATTTTCCTATAATGACCTTAGTAATGGATGAGATGACAGGTGAAGCCGGATTTGTTACAAGAATTGAAGCATTTTTTGACTTGCTTGAAAGGAGACGAGAATATGTATTATTTGGGAGTTGATGTAGGCTCTGTAAGTACCAATATAGTGGTTTTAGATCATGAGTTAAATGTATTGGATAAACTATATCTTCGGACTAAGGGCAGACCTATTGGTGTTATTCAAGAAGGATTTAAAATATTAAGCAAAAAATATGATGATTGTCATATAAGAGGTGTAGGAACAACCGGAAGTGGAAGGGCTATTGGATCTTTTCTCATAGGAGCAGATGTGGTTAAAAATGAGATAACGGCACATGCTGTAGCAGGTGTCTTTTTAGACAAAAAAGTCAGCACCATTATAGAAATAGGCGGACAAGATTCAAAAATTATTATTTTAAAGAATGGTATCGCAACGGATTTTGCCATGAATACCGTATGTGCAGCCGGGACAGGGTCCTTCCTAGACCGACAGGCGGAAAGATTGGATGTCCCTATCGAAGAATTTGGAAAATACGCGTTAAAGTCTAATGTACCTGTCAGAATAGCGGGCAGATGTGCTGTTTTTGCCGAGTCAGATATGATTCACAAGCAACAATTGGGTTATGATATATCGGATATCATAAGTGGATTGTGCAATGCAATGGTAAGAAACTATTTAAATAACGTAGCAAAAGGAAAAGAAATACTTCCAAATATTTTTTTTCAAGGTGGTGTAGCAGCCAATATTGGTATTAAAAAAGCTTTTGAGAAAGCACTGGGACATGAAGTGATTGTTCCTAAGTACTATCATGTAATGGGAGCGTTAGGCGCTGCAGTATTGGCAAAAAAGGCTGTAAACAGACAAAATGTACAAACAAAATTTAAAGGATTTGAAATCGCTGATAGTTTGATAACAACCAAGAGTTTTGAGTGTGACGAATGTGCCAATAAGTGTGAAGTGGCAGCTTTGTATGATGGAGAGAAAACAATAGGATATTTTGGAGACAAATGTGGGAGATGGAACTCCCAGCGTGTTCAGCTCAATATCATGACAAACAATTATGATAATGTTTCCCTTCGAGCATAACCGCTGACAGAAATAAAGGAAGATTTTGCTTTGCAAATCTTCCTTATTTAATATCTTGTGACATGTAATTTGAAAGTTTTGTGACTTGTGATGTCATGTCATTGATGATGTTCTTTTGAGCAGATTTTCTGCAGTATTCATAGTCCACATCTGCGCCGCCTACTCCTATCAATTGATTTTCGCTATAAACGGCAAGTGAATAGGATACCAATTCTTTATTAGAATAGGGATCAAAATATATGTTGCTCCATACACCTTTGCGTTGGTTAATAGGATTATAGTACCAAGACATATAGGTGTTGGTAGGGGAAAAGTCTTTAACGTAAAGAGAACGTTGACTTTCTATTTTATTATTATCCCTAAAAGAATAGATACCAATACCAATGTCTTCAGATTTTAAATGTGTAAGGAGGTGAGGATTAGTATGAAAATATGTGCCAAATAATGAAAGATTATTCTTTAAAGTATTTTCGGATGCACGTTCGATGACATGCTGCAAGTTGCTGAAATACATAGAAGGGTTGCTGCGTGCATTTTGTAAATTAAATGTGTCATTAATTTCATTGACTAAACCCAGTACAGCATTTTCGATTTGTTCAATACTTATACCAAGATCTTTTTTGAAGTCATTATCTTGGAAATTCAGTTGACTAAAAGAATTACCAATACGGTCTATGTTTTCTTTGGCATCAATGATTTCTGACTGAATTTCGTCAACAATTTTTTTTATGTTGACTGCTGAATTGGATGTCTGAACCGATAGCTTTTTTACTTCGTCAGCAACCACGGCAAAGCTTTTACCATGCTCTCCTGCTCGAGCAGCTTCTATGGCTGCATTAATGGCTAGAAGATTAGTCTGACGCGCTACAGAGCTGATAACGTCTACAATGTCATCAATGGTATCCGACTTAAGATTAAGGGCATCAATGCTGGATGAAATATGGTTAAAGGTTACATTTGTATCGGAAAAGTGCTGTTTAAAAGTGTTGATAATACCTAGATTTTGGCTGTTCATTTCAGAGAAATCATGAATTAGATCTTTTGTTCGATTTAATAATTCATTAATTTCGTTTATCTTTTGTAATGCATTCATTTACCCACCACCCATTTCGTATTAAAGTTTCAAAATAGAAAAAATTAGAAATATTTAAGGATATTATACAGTAGTAAGATTATAAGAATATAATATTGAGTCAAGATTTGGTAAAAAATGAGTCAAGATTCAATAAAGATTTATTTCTAACAGATTTTTAATATTATTTAAATCTTATACTAACCATCATGATTTATAATAAAATATGATAGATTAAAGAGAGGAATAGAAAGTATGAATCAAAAATCGATAGGATTTACATTTATTTTTTTTGGAATGATTTTTTTATTACTCAAATATTTTGGATGGATGGATTATTTTGTAGCCAATGCATGGGTATTGATTTTCTGGGTTTTTGGTTTTGCCTTTGAAGCGGCATACTTTACGAGTGAAGATAAAAAAATAGGTTATTTAATTCCAGGGGGTATTTTTTTAACCCTTGGCGGCATCTTTACCTTTTGTGCGCTCTTTGGGGATAAATGGATGGAAATCATATGGCCGTTTTTTATCTTTGCCCCTGCAGTAGGATTCATACAAATATTGTTATTTACAGGGAAGAAAACTTTTGTCGTACCTGCTCTGGTTTTAAGCTCTGTCAGCGGATTCTTTCTATTGAATAATCTAGGGAAAATTCAGTTCATCTCTACAGCCTTTCCATTTGCTTTAATTCTAATTGGTGTATTATTACTGCTTACAAAACAGAAAAAGTAATTTAGAGCATCAAAGATTTAAAAACCGCTTAATAGAATATTTAATAAAAATAAAATCAAAAATCAGATTAATGGAAAGCTCTTGCAATTGAGTACAGGTGTATAAGGTTTTGATATCAACTCTCTTCAGATTGATATCAAAAAAAAGGTTATACACCTGTATTCTATTTAAACAAGCTTATGATACATTTATTCCTGGTCTTTATTTGCAATAAAGGGTAAAATTTGTTAAATTAATGTTAGAATTTAAAAAAGGGAGGTCTAGGTTTGGAACAGAGTCTAAAAAAACATTCAAATACAAATGGTGACAATGGATGAATAAAAAGAAGATTCTATTGTTAACTTTATCCATATTATGTTTAATTGTTTTAGGGTATTTGTTATGGCTGCATTCTAGTTTAAAAGGGCATCAAAAGATTTATTTTTCAAATAAAACATATACCTTTACATATAAAGTCGATGAAATCATTTTTTATTATCAAGGTGGAAAAGAGAAAATATCCTTGAAAAAAAACAAAATAATAAAAGATTTAAGTATTGGTGATATAGACGGAGATAAAGAAGATGAAATCCTTATTCTTTCTGGCTCCGAAGATTCAAATTATGGTGAAGAGTTAGTGATTTATAAGCCTGAGTATATACAAGATACGATTGAAATGAATCCTATTTACACCAATAATCTGACCACCATTCATCCATTTATGATTAAAACATGTGATGTTGACGGAGATAACGCGTTAGAAATATTTATTGGCGTAAATAAAGAAACACCTTATTACCCTAAAGCAGAAAATAGACCTTTCTTTTTTAATTTTGTTAATGGGAAACTGGTTAAAAAATGGACAGGTTCTAAAGTAAGATATCCTTTTATAGATGTTTGTTTTGTAGACTTTGAAGGAAAAGGGAGAGATTTTTTTGCTGTGCTGGAAACCGATGAAGCAGGGCATCGGGTGGCATTGTATTACTGGCTTGGATTTGGATTCACATTATTGGGGGAAAGTGAAGTTTATGAGAAAATCTCGGATATTGGAACTGTCAATATTGATGGCAAAGAATATATAAAAACGACGCTATATAAAAATGGTATTAAAAAAGAGAGACTGTTACAGCTAACCAATAAAAAAAATCAAAATGATTTAATGGTTTTAGAAGAAAGGGGATTCTAAATGTTAAAGAAAATATTAGTTATAATGCTTTGTATCAGTGTGGTGCTTTCGGCATGCAGCACAAAAACCAATCATGAGTCAGAACACAACTCACAAAAGGAACAGCCGGACCAATCAACAGAGACGATAGGGGAAGTACCTGATGAAGCAATAAAGACGACAAAGGGTACGAATAATAGTTTGAACTGGGAGCTGCCCGGTGATGTTGAAAATGTTGAGGTCCTTTATGTACCATCTGACTACGAGAATAAAGTGCCGGATTATTCTGTAGCGGAAGATTTAAGCAATATAAAAAACATTCATCGATTTTCCGGCTTTACGGATAACCAAAAGAAGATGCTATCAACCAATGGCTTCGTGGTAATGCCCGTCAACCCTGAAACGCCGTATCTATATATGAAAATGTATGATATTTATGAAAACAATGAATACGAACAAATTCCAAGCTTCATAACGGTTGACCTGGCATTACATCTTTATCATAAATTTTATGGTGAAACATTAAAATACGTTGAAAAAACGTATTTAAATGAGTCATTATCCCTTCTCACTGCTAATATGCAAGAAAAAGCACTGATGTTATTAGAAGAAAATAAGAATTCGGCCGTAAAAGATAATATTAGAAATGTTTTGATTTATTTTACAATAGCGAATCAACTCTCTAATGGGACTTATGGCCAAGTTCCAGATGACATACGTGAAGCTGCAGAGGAAGAAATAGAATTAATAGAGAAGGCAGCAGGCTATCTACCATCACCCTTAATGGGTTTTAAAATTAATTATGAGCAATTTAAAGTAAGAGGCCATTATACAGAAGATGAAGTCATGGAAAATTATTTTAAAACCATGATGTGGTATGGCTTAGTGGGCTTTTCCCTTGAAGAAAAAGATATGGACCATGTAGTAGAAGCATTAATTATGGCTTATGCTGCCTTTTGGGAAAAAGATAGTCAAAATGATATCACCTTATGGAATCAATTATATTCCCCTACAGATTTTTTTGTTGGTCAATCCGATGACATTACTTTGTTACAGCTGAAAGATGTGATTCTAAGTGTATATGGAGAAAGTGTTACCATCAATCAGTTTAAAGATGAAACCTATAAAGAGGCACTTGTTGAAGCTTTAAAAGCATTACGGGGGCCGCAAATAAAAAATAAATTGGTTTTAGGAATTGTGGATACACCCACTGGAAAACAGTTCAGATTTATGGGGCAAAGGTATACCTTGGATGCCAATATCATGCAGGAACTTATGTTTCCAATAATACGGCCGGTTCCGTCAGGCTTAGATGTTGTAGCTGCAATGGGCAGTACAAGGGCAGAAAATATGGCTTTTGAATATAGTGTTCCGGAGAATGGGAAAGACCTTTACCAAGAAAATTTAAATATTATGAAAGACCAAGTTAAAAATATGCCTCAAAATATATGGCAATCCAACTTATACAATGGTTGGCTATGGATCATCAAATCCTATATTGAAACCGAGCAAAAGGATTTAGAAGGCTTGCCTTATTTTATGAAAAACGATGCTTGGGAGAATAAAAAAATCAATACAGCCTTGGGAAGCTATTCGGAGCTCAAGCATGACAGCCTGCTTTACAGCAAACAACCGGTGGCACAAATGGGAGGGCCGCTTGAGCCTCCTGAGAGAATACCCCAATATGTAGAACCGGATGTGAAAGCGTATGATCAACTATTATGGCTGGTTGAATATTCATCAAAAAACCTAGAAAAAAGAGGACTATTAGATGATCATTTGAAAAACGCTACGGATCAATTAATAAGCTTGTACAGTTTGTTGAGGACGTGTGCTGTAAAAGAACTCAACAATGAGCCTCTGACAGAAGAAGAAAACGAAAGACTAAAATATGTAGGGGCGGCAGCTGAGCAAATTGATATTTCCGTATCTCAAGAATACGGTCGTCAAAAAGCCGCGGCTTTAATCGCTGATGTAGCTGGTATCGCCGATATTGGAGCATTTTTACAAATAGGAACAGAATTTCCAAATGAGATTTATGTTGCCGTTTGGGATCAAGGGCATGTCTACTTAGCAAGAGGTGCTGTATACGGATACTATGAATTTCTAAGCCACAGTCCCCTTACAGATGAAGAATGGCATGAGATGCTGGGAATTCAAAAAGTAGAAAGTGAATGGGGAACATATGAACAGATTAATCCTGATGCAATGTATAACAACACACCACCTCAACCGCCTTGGGTTGATTTGTTTAAATCTCAAGAAGATAATCAAGTACAGATAACAGAAGTGGAGTATAAACTGGGCGAATAAGGTGCAGTAAAACTTTTAATTATATGGAACTATTTGAAAATATTAATGGTCTAAAAAGTAGTACATAATAAGAAAGCCAAAATGATAAAAATGAAAGGATGGAAGAGGCATGAAATCTTACTGGAAACGTACTACTGCCATTATGTTAGCGTTAATATTGGTGAGTGCGGTAGTGTTTCAACTCAGCTATGGAGAAGAAAACAGCTTAAAGGCAAATCAGATAAGCACCCATTCAAAATTAGAGGATGCCATTGTTATCTATATTGATAGTGCTATTGCTATGGTCAACCATCAAGAAAAACAAATTGACCCGGAAAATGACATGGTAGTACCATTCATTCAAAAAGGCCGATCTCTGGTACCTATTCGTTTTATTGCTGAATCATTAGGTGCAACAGTGTCTTGGGATCAAGGGAGTAAAGTTACATCTATTACAATGGATAACAAAGAAATCAAAATCATAACCGGCAGTAATGAAATGCTAATCAATCAACAACAAATAATGCTGGACGTTCCGGCAGTTATTAAGGATAAAAGAACCTTTGTACCGTTACGTGCAGTCAGTGAAGCACTGGGAAAGCAAGTCTTTTATGATAGAGGCTTAATTATCATCAGTGATATCAAAGATATCTTTGATCCGGAATCAGATAAAAGTACGCTCAACCAATTAATAGAACAGGTCAACACATTGCCCAGTGTGGGTACAAAAGAAAATTTGATAAAATTATTAGAAAATTCAAGTCGTGGTTATGACACTAACAGCTACCGTAAATCTATGATGAAAGCAGCTTCAGAAGAGGTGGCTACGGATACTATAGCCGGAGCAGCTTCCGGCAGCAGTGAACAAAGTGTAGAATATTCTACAACCAATGTTCAAGTTGCAGGCGTAGATGAAGCCGATATTGTTAAGACCGACGGCAATTATCTATATCAAGTCAGCGGCGAAAAAGTTGTGGTATCCAAAGCGTATCCGGCTGATACGATGAAAGTCATTAAAACCATAGAATTTGACGAATCGTCTTTTGGGCCAAATGAGCTTTATATTGATGATGATTATATGGTTGTAATAGGGAATGCCTATACACGTCATGATTATCCTTATTATGAAAAGAAAGTAGAAAAATATTATCCTCATATGCCTTTAGATAGAGTAAAAGCATATATTTACGATATTAAAGATAAAAATAATATCACACAAATAAGGGAAGTAGAAATAGAAGGGCACTATGTAACGTCTAGAAAAATTGGCAGTTCCCTGTACATGATTTCTAATTCGTACATGGGATACGATATTTTATATGATGAAAATATTCCTATAGGTCCTAAATATAAGGACTCGTATACCAACAGTAACTTCAAGCAAATACCTTACGAAGACATTAAATATATACCCCCTATAATGTATCCCCGGTATTTGGTTGTGGCGTCACTGGATTTAGACAGCAAGGAAGAAGTTGAAGTTAAAACTTATTTAGGTGCAAGCGACAATGTCTACGTTTCTCAAGAAAATATTTATGTTACTGTGGATACGGGCGTATATAGAATCATGCCTATGATGGAGACAGAAGATGCGGTAGCATTTAATCCTCAAGACTATGAGTCTAAAACTAAAATATATAAATTCTCTATGGACGAAGGTAAAACCACTTATATAGCAAAAGGAGAAGTACCGGGAAAAATCTTAAATCAATTTTCTATGGATGAGCATAAAAAATCATTTAGAATTGCTACTACGAGACATACTCAAATCAATAATCGATATACTTCTACCAACAATGTGTATATCTTAAATGAAAACATGAATGTTACAGGCAGGCTGGAAGATTTAGCACCGGAAGAGCGTATATACTCTGTACGTTTTATGGGTGACAAAGGCTATATGGTGACCTTTAAGGATGTAGACCCATTATTTGTATTGGATTTAGAAGATCCTAGCAATCCGAAAGTTCTGGGTAAGTTAAAAATACCAGGGTATAGTGACTATTTACATCCTTATGATGAAAACCACTTAATTGGATTTGGAAAAGATACAGTAGCCCTTTCCATTAAAGATTGGCAAGGTAATGAAACAGGAATCAATGCCTACTATATGGGTATGAAGATCGCCTTATTTGATGTCAGTGATGTCAATAATCCAATCGAAAAACATAAGATCATCATTGGAGATAGAGGAACAGAATCTGAACTTCTCAGAGATCACAAAGCACTGCTCTTTGATAAGAAACGTAATTTGCTGGGTTTTCCTATTACAGTACGTGAAGTAAAAGGAAAGCCCATAGACCAAAGATACGGTATACCGGCATATGGTGAGGTAACGTTCCAAGGAGCATATATATATGAACTGACACCGGAGGATGGTTTTGACTTAAAGGGTAAAATCAGTCATATAACTCAAGAAGATGATTTAAAATCGGGTTATTATTATGGAGCTGAGAGAACCATAAGGCGGTTACTCTATATTGGCGACTATTTATACGGTGTTTCCAATGAGAAGATCAGTGCACATGATATGGATACGTTGAAAGAAGAGAATAGTATTACAATTAAATAAGCTGGATTAAATATAAAGCAAGGATTTATGAAGTCCTTGCTTTTCTTGATTATAAACAAAATTACTAACTAAGTGAAAAGCTTTAATGATGAGCAAAAAAAAATAATCTCAATGATAAACAGAATAGGTTTTGGGCCCCTGCTATTAGGGTTTTTGCTTTAATTATGTTATGATTAAATATATTGAGGGAGATATTTATAAACTATTTTCTAGCTCACAGTCTGTGATAGCCGGTCAGCATCTAATTGAAAATATTACAGTATAGAAAGATTGCAAAGAGGTGATAGGATGGGTTTGTCGATAAATGAATTGATAGAATTACCTTCACTTAGAGAGGCTAGTGTTATAGCTGGAGCGAAAGGCATGCATAGAATAATAAACTCGATTACGGTATTGGAAAAGGATGATTCAAAGTTATTTGGAAATAACAAAATTTGTAAAAATGAATTTTTTAGAAGTCAGCTGGTCATAACAGGATTTATAAATTCCAGGAAAAATGTTAGCAAACAGTTGGCTTCTATTAGAAAAATGGATGAGGATGGAATTGCGGGAATCATTCTTTTTTATTTGGGAATATCCATTGAAAAATTGGATGATAAAGTAATAAAGCTTACAGATACCTTAGGACTTCCTTTAATATGTTTGCCTGAAAATAGAATTGATTTAAGATACAGTGATGTTATTTGTGAAGTAATGGAAGCAATAGTGAGAAAACAAATAGCAGACACATATTTTGCATCTGAAGTAATGGAACGCATTTCTTTTCTAAATAAAAGTCAAAGAAACATGGATTCTGTTTTGATGATGTTAAGGGATAGAACTAGGTGTTCAATCTACTTAACAGATTCTTTAGGAAATATACTAAATTGTGAAACATGGCCTAGAAACTCTGAATTTCCGTTTTATCAGATATTTAAAAAAAGAAATAGAGCTGCCGGGTTAGAGGATAAATTTACATTAAGGAAATTTATTATAAATGAAAAAGATTATTATGTGAATTTAAGCAGTGTAACCGATGAATCAGGAGTAAATTTAAATTTATTTGTTATTAAAGAAATAAACAGCATTTCATCGGATGCGTATCAACAAATAGATGTATGCAAACAAATCAACGAAGTCATACAAACTTTTATAAATATTTGGAGCGTAAAACATGGTGCTATAGACTCGGCAGAGTTAATTCATGCCATTATCAAAGATGAACCAATAAAAATACGTAGAATAGCTGAAATATTAAAAATAGATGTAACGACACTTTCAACGATGTGGTTTTTTTCCAGGGAATTAGATAAACAAGAATTGTCGGCAATTAAAAAAAATTTAGAAGTTTACTCAAAAAATTTTGTTATAGAAAATTATGATGATCACACAATAGCTATGCTTTCAAAAACTGGTGAAGATGACATTGACCTTGCTGAACAGATATTAAACGGTTGTCAGGAAAAAGAAAATGATTTTAAAATTGTAGTTTGTACAAATTTAAAAAATACTCATGAAACTAAAGAGGCATATAATATTATTGAAGCTGCTTTTAAATATGCATTGATAATTTTTCCTCTCAAAAAATCTATTACTTTTCCAGAAGTCAAATTGGCTAGGAATCTGTCTTTCATCATCAATGAGGGAGAAAATGAAATTCTAAAATCTACTAAAATACTGGATGTGTTAGATAAGAATGATAAAGGGAAAGAGCTGCATCATACACTTGAAAGATTTTTGCTGGATGGCGATAGTGATTTTAATAAAACGGCAGAAATACAGTATGTCCATGCAAATACTGTAAAATACAGGATCAAGAAAATTATAAAAATTTATGGCTACAATGTCTTTAGATTTCCTGACGTAAATGAATTATATAATGCATTAGCTTTGAGAAGGTTAACAAAAAATTTTAAAGGATAGAAAAGCTTATTTTTGCGTACTTTTGTTTTTTTAAACAAAAAGTACGCTTATTTTTTGTACTTTTTGCGGATTACATAGCTTTTGCCGGATGTTATTATGTTCATATGGATAAAAGTTTCAATATTTGAAATATTCTAAATTGTAAGAGGGGAGAAATTATGAGCAGAATTTTAGGAAAGCAGGATATTAAGGAAGTATTATATGGCGCAACATTATTTGGAGGAGGAGGGGGAGGTCCTCTAAAGGCCGGACTAAACATACTGGAGTCAATGACTGAAGAGGAAACGAAACTGAATCTTTGTGATGTAGAAGAGTTAAATGCAGACGATTATGCTGTAATGGTAGCAAGCTTGGGTTCGCCGGTAAAAATGTCAGCAGAACACTTTGGAATGGCTGAATGTTATGCAGTGGAAGGTATGGTTAAAGAACTAGAGAAAGAAGGCAAGAAACTAAAATATATTTATTCGGGAGAATATGGTGGTGTAAATACGCTTGTACCAATTTTTACGGCAATTAAGTTAGGAAAAGCACTTGTTGATTTGGACGGACAAGGAAGAGCAGTTCCGGAGCTTAATATTGGATTGATGGCAATTTGTGGAATACCAACTTCGCCACTTGTTTTGGCAAATGATAATGGTGATATTATGGTTGTTTATACAAAAGATCCAATGGATGATAAAGCAGCTGAAATTATTGCAAGACAAATGTGCATGGCGTATGATATGAAAATTGGATTTTCGACTTGGGTGGTTTCAAAAGAGCAAACGAAAAATTTAGTACCAGGAGGTATTACAAAAGCTCAAGAGATTGGTAGAATAATCTTAAAGAGTAAAGAAGAAAAAAGTGATGTAATAGAAAATCTTTCAAAATCTATAGGATTAAGAGAGCTTTTCAGAGGAAGAATTACTAATGTTGAATTAAAAGCCGAAGGCGGATTTGACTTTGGCGTTACAACATTGGAATCAGCAGATGGTAAAAAGTATTTTGTAGATTTCAAAAATGAAAACCTTGTGGCTAGAGATGAAGATGGAAATGTATTGATGGTAGTTCCTGAAATAATATCTTTAATGGATGTGGATACATATCAACCTCTTACAAATGCGGAGACTAAAGTGGGAATGAATATATCTGTCGGAGCGGCACCTGCTGCAGAAAATTGGTGGAAAATTCCTGAAGGATTTGGTTGTTGGAAACGATGTCTTGAATTAGTTGGATATAATGGCGGCCCGGTGAAATACTAAAATACCCTATAGGGAGGATAAAGTCATGAGCAATAAAAAACATATTATAATTGAACAACAAGGATTGAGCCAAGTAAGACCGGAAGACAAAAAGGATTGGAAGAGTATTGTATTGATTTGGGCCGGTGGAGTTATTTGCGTGCCGGCGTTAATGGTGGGAGCATTTATCACAAATGGATTGGGTTTTAAAAGTTCAGTTGTTGCGATGGTAATAGGTTATTTGATAGTTGTTGGATATATGGTATTCATGGCAATGCAGTCAGAGGATCTGGGAGTTCCTTCTGTGGTGACATTTGAAGGAGCATTTGGTAAAAAAGGTTCAAGTTATGTTGCTTCAACAGTAATCGTATTTTGTTTTACCAGTTGGTTTGCTTTTCAAACTGCAATATGTGGTGCGGCATTTAGTGGTTTACTTGAACGGTATGGAATATTATTTCCGGTAAGTGCGTCTATGATAATATGGGGAGCTATAATGACTATTACAGCAGTTTATGGATTTGGCTTAATGAAAGTATTAAATTTAGTGTCAGTACCGGCTATGGCATTCATATTGGTGTATGCAGTCATTAATATATTAAGTAAACCGGAAGCATATCAAAAAATAATTGAATTCCAACCTGTAAATCCGATGCCGCTAATTGCAGGAATAGGTATTGCAGTAGGTGGATTTGCAGCAGGTGGAGTGCTTGCCGGAGATATTACAAGGTATTGTAAGAACAGAAAAGAAACTGCACTTTCGGTAATAGTAGGGGTATTACCTGCAGGTATAGGGGCTTTGATTGTTGGTTCAATATTAGCCATCAATGCAGGGTCTTTGGGTATGGATAATACAAGCATAGTAAATATGTTGTCAAGTGTGGGAGCTCCAATTTTGGGGTTGCTGGTACTTATATTGGCTACATGGACTACAAATGTATCAAACGCTTATACTGCCGGCTTTGCATTACTAAATATAGCTAAAATGCAAAATAATAAACGCTCACTATCGTGCTTCATTGTTGGTGTGGTGGGAACACTTTTAGCAGTGTTTGGGGCATTGAACTATTTCAGTGGATTCTTAAATATTCTTGGAACATTCATTCCACCAATTGCTGGTGTTACCATTATGGATTACTGGGGGATAAGAAAAGGTAAGATTGAAAATTGGAATCCTGTTAATGGATTTAATTTAGCCGGCTTCCTTGCATGGAGTATTGGTGCCGTTGTAGCAATAAAGTTCCCCACAGTGCTTATACCATCCATAAATGCAATCGTCATCTCCTGCGTAAGTTACTTCATTTTCTTTTCATTATTTAATAAAAAATCAAATGTTAATAATGCAAATAAAGAGGTGTAAAATGGAAAACATAGTTGAAATAGCTAAAAAAGTTTTTATAACTTGTATGGGAGTAAAGGCCGGAGAAAAAATTTTAATACTAACAGATAATGAAAAGATTGAACTTGCTTCATATTTTGAACAGGCATCCAGAAGTCTAGGGATGGACACTACGCTAGTCGAAATAAACAATCAAAGAGGAGGAGAACCTCCGGAAAACGCTTACAAAGCTCTGAAATGTGCAGATGTATGCTTGATGATAACTACAAATTCATTTACGCATACAAAAGCAAGAGTAGAAGCAAATAATAGAGGTTGCAGAATAGCAAGTTTACCGGGAATAACAAAAGAAATTGTCAAAAAAACTTTTGGAGCAGATTATGAAGAAATAGAGAGAATTTCTACAAATCTAAGTGACATGATGAGCGCTGCAAAGAGAATCAGGTTAATAACACAACTTGGTACAGATATTTCCTTCAATATTGAAGGTCGAAAAGGGATTGCAGATACAGGAAAACTTGATGGGTTTGGTGCATTTGGAAATCTTCCAGCAGGAGAGGCTATGATTGCACCGGTTGAAAATGTTAGTACCGGAACAGTTGTTATTGATGGGGTAATATGTACGGTTGGAATTCCCAAGCAACCGATAATATTAACCATTAAAGACGGGAAAATTGTTAATATCAAAAATGATGAAGGCAAACTCCAAAGTTTTATGAGTAATTTTGCTGAGAATATTGATAAGGTAGCAGAATTTGGTATAGGAACCAATAAGCTGGCTGAAATTATTAATAATCCTTTAGTTGATGAAAAGGTATTTTCAACGGTTCATTTAGGTTTTGGAAATAACTTATTCATGGGGGGAAATCAGAATTGTAACATGCATTTTGATATGATTATTAAAGAACCAACTGTATATCTTGATGACATTTGTATCATAAAAGATGGAGAACACATTTATTAATGTTTTCATTTTTTTAAAATGCGCCTTACTGCCAGTGCAGTACATAAAGAAATCAGTTCCGAAGTGTCGGTAAGAGTAAGATTTAATGTTTCCTTAATTTTGTTTATTCTGTAAATAATGGTGTTTGTATGTACATAAAGAAGTTTTGAAGCTGTTGATGAACTCATGTTACTGTCCAGCATATAGATTGAAAGTGTTTTTAACAGTTCTTCATCAGCAAATCTATCAAGAAGGGAGTAAATTCTGGAATCATTGAAAAATTCCTGGTGGTACTTTATAATATTTGCGCAATTCAGTGAAAATTGGACTGCAAAGCTGTCAAATCCGTTTCTGTATGGAAAAATAATAGGCAGATATTTTATGGCATTGCAAAAATCAAAATAGATGTCGCTAAGTGACACCTTAGGAGCTTTGCTGAAATAAGCAAATATGATCACTTTAGAATGATTGACACCATCAGTAAAGTTTTTAAACTCTTCTTCTAAAGCTGTAAATATGGCATCTTTTTTGTTATCTGAAAACAAAAGCAATACCGCCTTTTTATCAACAACGGAGGTAATCATATCGATTCCCAAATCTTTAAGGCTGCGTGAAAATTGTTTGCTCAAAGCCAAAACCTGATGACTGACCTTTGAACCGAAAATACTTGAAAAGACACACATACCACATAAATGATTGCTGCAGATCCCAAGCCTTTTAGCAATAATATCCGACTGAACTTGATTGTTGTTTAACACCGCAAAAACGAAATCATTAGTGGATTCTTTTACGGTTTTGTCCAACAGCTTTTCTTTCATCACCAATTCCATAACAGAGCTTATCATGTCCACATAAGCAACATCGGAATCGGGAGGGATAATAATAATGGGATAATTCAATTCGTTTGCCACATCCAAAAGCTCTTGGGAAACCTCTTTCAAATAAATACCCACATAAAACAATACTAACCCGGCACCATTGGCAGCAGCTGATCTTCGCACAGTAAGAACCTGAAGTTCAGGATTATTAATTATGGAGGCAAATGCAGAAATGGTAAGTTCATTGGGCCGGACCAACTTTTTAAATTCTTCATCACTCTCTGAAATAATTTCTGCCGTTGTCACTGTTTCTACACAGCGGTCCAGGCCGGATGATCCGGCTGCAATAATTGCTGAAGAAAATATAGGAAGTTTAAGGCAATCTCTTACGGTTATTTGCATGGTTATATTCCTCACTCTGGATAGACATTGTGTATATATATTTTAAGTAAAACATTTTTAAGATATATTAATTATATATCGGCAGATATCAAAACGCAAGGCGTTACCTTGCGTGCTTTTTGTGTATAAAAACAAAAAATAGAGCGCTTACTTTGTAGGTTGCTATAATGCAAGCTGTATGGAATTGTGTTAGTATCTAATTTAATAAGCAAGCACTGATACTAAGGCTTGTATACAAGTCATATATAAGGAGGAAAGAGAATGAAAAAGTGGCTCAAGAGTATGATGACAATTGTTCTAATAGCACTTATGCTGACAGGAAGTTTAGGCTGCGCCAATGACACTTCTTCTTCATCCCAAGACAATACGGATGGGGCAGGCACGACTTTAGGAGATGCTCAAAGAGAAAAAGAATCTATCGTTATGAGTGTCGACTGGCCAACTTTCATCGACCCTGGTGTGGGTAGTAAAGGCAGCGATTCGGTGGCAATTCTTAACTTGTATGACACGCTTACATTTCCTAACAGCGACGGTACGGTAAGTCCGAGTCTGGCAAAAAGCTGGGATGTTTCAGATGACAGTACCATTTATACTTTTCATTTACGGGATGATGTTAAATTCCACAGCGGCAATACCCTGACTGCATCTGATGTCAAATTCAGTATGGACCGCTTACTTACAATAGGCGAGGGGTTTGCGTATCTTTATACCGATGTTGTAAAAGGGGTTAAAGTTATTGACGATTATACAGTTGAATTTACTTTAAATGCGCCATCAGGAATTTTTCCGTCTAAGATTGTCAGACTTTATATTCTTGACGAGAAAACCGTCCGTGCCAATATAAATCCTGATGGATATTATGGTGAGAACGGTGACTATGGAAAAGAATGGCTGATGGTTAATGGTGCCGGTTCAGGGCCGTATAAAGTAAAAGAAATGAAGACGGAAGAATATCTTACTATGGAACGATATGAAGACTATTGGGACGGCTGGGAAGCAGGGACTCCCGAAAGTATCAAGCTGATCGGAGGGCTGGAAGCGACTGCTGTCCGTACCATGATATCTCGCGGAGAACTGGACATTACAAATGATGCTCAAACACCTGAAGCAAATGAGTCTATGGATGCAATGGACGGAGTGGACGTTGTTAGCCTTTTAAGCGGGGTAAATGCCAATTTAATGCTCAACACTAAAATGGCACCTACCGATGATGTTCACGTACGTCGTGCCGTGGCTTATGCTATAGATTACGATACGATTATAAATAATATTTATACGGGTAGCGTAAAAGCTACCGGACCCGTAGTGAGGGGTATGGCAGCGGCTGCATTAAGCGAAGCTGAGATGCCATATAGGTATGACCTGATAAAGGCAAAAGAAGAGCTTAAGAAATCAAAATATTATGACCAGTTGAAAAACGGTGAGATGTCCTTATCTTTCACATGGTGTACCGAAGGCGGATTGCAGCAGGAAAAGCTGGCGTTGTTGATCCAGGCCGGTATGGCGGAAATTGGTATTAATGTTGAAATCACAGGGAAACCTTTTGCAAGCATGATGACTGATGCTCAGACTGTTGAAACCACTCCCAATGCTTCTATTGTAGCTTTTGCACCTACATATTTGGACGCCGGAAGTGTTTTGAAAACAAGGTATCATTCCAACTCATGCGGGTCGTGGGAACAGATGGAATGGCTTCAAGATAAAGAGATAGATGCTATGATATCAAACGCTCTTGTTATTGTAGACCAGGAAGAAAGAAACGAGAAATATAAAGAAATCGGGAAGAAACTTATTGATGTATGTCCTACGGCATTTCTTTTTGATGCGGCTACAACTTTAGCTTACCGTTCTGACCATATAACTGTTTGGCCTGCTGTTAAAAAGAATGTTGAAGGAGAATCTTTCCTTTATGCAATGGGTTATCAATATTATTTTAGAGACTTTAGGGTTGCTGACTAATGTTGGACTGAAATCAAGAAACTTTTATCCGAATCATTGGGTTTACCGGATGATTCGGATAATACAACGGAAAAAATGGGAAAGAAGGTTAAAAAGTGATACTCAGAATAATCAAACGATTTTTTTCATATGCGCTGGTTTTACTGGGATTGTCAATTTTGGTATTTATTATTGTGAGAGTAATGCCCGGCGACACGGCTCGTCTGGCATTAGGTGCCAGAACACCTGAGGCAACGGTAGAAGCGCTCAGGGTAGAAATGCACCTTCGCGATCCCATATATGTACAATATTATTATTGGATCACCGATGCTTTAAAAGGTGATCTGGGTATTTCAATTATATCCAAAAGGCCGGTTTTGGACGATATAAAAAGTTATTTTCCCGCTACGCTGGAATTGGTTGCGCTATCTGCTGTTATAATGGCTATATTTGGAATACTATTTGGGGTACTTTCAACGAAATATTCCGGAAAATGGCAGGATGGTGTTATCCGAATTTTGTCTTACCTGGGTGTGGTTTCACCTGCGTTTTTATGGGCAATACTGGTAATGCTTTTATTTGCATATATTATACCCATCTTGCCTTCATCAGGGCGTATCAGCGAATTCATGGCACCTCCGGATAAAGTGACCGGCATGTATATTTTGGATTATCTGTTAGCAGGGAATATAAAAGGCGCTGCTGATAGCTTCAAACATATCATTATGCCGGCTGTAGTGTTGTCTTTTGGCGGGATGAGTCAGGCGGCACGCATCACCCGTTCGAGTATGACGGGGAATATGGATAAACCATATGCTTTAGCAGAGCGCGCTTATGGTATACCGGAAAATAAAATATTGTTTAAATATTTGCTGAAACCTTCCCTTAATTCTACTGTGTCTGTTATGGCATTAGATATTGCGGCTATGGTAGGAGGGGCTTTTCTTGTAGAACAGATATTCAACTATCCGGGGCTATCCCGATATTGCCTTCAGGCTATGTTAAATAAGGACGTATTTTCCGTTTCGGCAGTGGTGCTTTTACTGGGAACCATCTTTATCATTATGAATTTTTTAACAGATATATTGATAACTTTTTTAGACCCTCGTATAAGATTTTCAAAGGGTGGTGAATGATATGGATCAAAACTGCAGCATAAACGAGGAAATTGTAATAGAAAATATCATCATACCTAGACGAGACCGTTTGGAAAAATTTAGAAGGCTATGGTATAAATTTTCTCTAAACAAGCTTTCGGTAGTAGGATTATGTATCATCCTATTTGTTACTTTTATTGCAATATTTCATAAATGGCTGGCGCCCTATCCTGAACACGCAGGTGCTTTTGTAGATTTTGCCAATGCAAGTAAGGCACCCTCTCTTCAACATCTTATGGGCACAGACACAGTGGGGCGTGATATATTCAGTCGTGTCATGTTTGCCTTTAAAGGCGCTCTGACCATGGGCATTGGCGTATTGATTGTGGTGGTGCCCATAGGAGGTACGCTTGGCCTAATAGCAGGATACTGGAGAGGTAAATTTGTATCCACTGCAATCATGCGTATTGCAGATGTGTTTCTGGCTTTGCCGGCATTGATATTGGTACTTTGCGTATCGTCTATATTGGAGCCTAATTTAACCAATGCAATGCTGGCATTATGCGTTTCATGGTGGCCATGGTATACACGTATGGTATACAGCATGGTTGTATCAACAAGAAACGAGATTTATGTAAAATCGGCAGAGATACTGGGTGCGGGTAAATGGCATATATTGATGAAAGAAATACTTCCTAACTGTTTGGCACCTGTTTTTACAAAAATGACTCTGGATATGGGGTGGGCAATACTGGCAGGAGCTACACTGAGCTTTGTGGGTATGGGCGAACAAGCGCCTATTCCGTCATTGGGTGCAATGGTTAACAACGGTGTAAGCTATTTACCGGATCAGTGGTGGATATCCATCTTTCCGGCGTTTGCAATTATGATCATCGTTTTAGGATTTAATCTTGCAGGGGATGGCGTTAAAGATATGCTGTCTAATGAGGGGGAGTAAAATGTGAAAAAATACAACCATTTGGGAAGGATTGTAT
>JANQMT010000093.1:0-10436 GCA_028279945.1 Clostridia bacterium | reverse complement strand
CTTCCCCAAAAACTTTTTACGCCGCTTAATGGTGGGGTTACCGATGGTGTCATTATGGATAAGGATGCTTTTTATAAAGTACGTGATTTTTATTATGAGATGGCTGGCTGGACAGGTGAAAATGGTGCACCAACCACAGCAAGACTTATGTCCATTAACCTTGACTGGGCTGTGGATTATTTAAAGCAATAATAGCTATTTGAGGAGGATATGGTAATGATTGTAGGTATTCCAAAAGAAATTAAAAACAATGAGAATAGAGTTGCTCTAACACCCGGAGGAGCAAAGACTTTAGCCTCCAGAGGACATAAAGTTTTAATTGAAACCAATGCAGGCATTGGAAGCGGATTTATTGATGAAGCGTATATGAATGCAGGTGCTGAAATATATAAAGAAAAAGTTGACCTGTTTAACGATGCAGAAATGATTATGAAAGTAAAAGAACCTCTAGCATCTGAGTATCCGCTGTTTAAAAAAGGTCAGGCTCTTTTTACTTATCTTCACCTTGCACCTAATCCGGAATTAACTCGAGCACTTTTAGATAAAGAAGTTACTGGAATCGCTTATGAAACGATTTCACTTCCTAATGGCGTATTACCCCTTCTTGCACCAATGAGTGAAGTCGCCGGCAGAATGTCTGTACAGATTGGCGCAAGCTTGCTTCAAAAATACAATGGCGGTTCGGGGGTATTGCTTGGGGGTGTTCCCGGAGTTGCTTCGGGAGAGGTAGTTATTATTGGAGGAGGGGTTGTTGGAACCAATGCAGCAAAGATGGCAGTAGGGTTAGGTGCACGTGTAACGGTATTAGATGTAAATCCTATGCGTTTAGCTTATTTAGATGATATTTTTAATGGCCGAGTGATGACTTTAGCATATAACGAATATAATTGTGCAGAAGCGGTTAAAAGAGCTGATCTTTTAGTTGGTGCAGTGCTTGTGACAGGAAAAAGTGCACCCAAAATTGTCAATGAGGAAATGGTTAAGACTATGAAAAAAGGATCAGTAATTGTTGATGTGGCCATTGATCAAGGCGGATCTATTGAAACCATTGATAGAGTAACCACTCATGATAATCCGAGTTATGAAAAATACGATGTCATTCATTACTCTGTTGCCAATATGCCGGGTGCTGTACCCAGAACATCTACATTTGCTTTAGAAGCAGCTACATTAAACTATGCCATACAGTTAGCAGATAAAGGCATTACGGCATGTTTAGCTGAAAATGATGCTTTATTAAAAGGATTAAATACCTATAAAGGCAAGGTCACTTGCAGTGCAGTATCAGAAAGCCTGGGGCTGCCATATTGCAATCCTTGTGATATATTTTAGAGCTTTGACACCTTGACAGATTTTTTTTATTATTATCATATTTATTATTCAAAATAGAAGTCCTTTCTCCTTGGAAACATAAAAAAATAGAATAAATTTACTTATTAGTTGGTTAGAATTTATGGAAGCTATTATACTGGCATTAGTTAGATTATATGAATGAGGATTTGCAGTTCCTATACTGAAAAAAAGCAAATCCTCATTATTAATATTAAGATAATAAATTTTCAAATCCTTTAGTTGAATATTCTTTGCCTTGTTCTACTAAAGCCATAGCTTCTCTCATTGCTGTAGCTTCCTTATTTTTAATAGGGTATATCACAAATAAGCCTAAGATTACTAATATTAAAACGGTAGGAATGAAGGTTAATAAGTTATCTAGTTTTTCCATTACTTCTGGAGCCTGTTCTACCAAAGTTCCATCGTAGCCTATTATTGATAGACTAACTCCTAGGATTAGTCCGCCTGCCGCAGCACCTAATTTATAACCGAACGTTGCAAAGCTTATGACTGAACCTTCTAACTGATTACCTGTCTTAAAGAATGCTAAATCGGTAATTTCGTAAAAACAGATATAAGTATACGCAGTAAAGACAACAAATGCACCACCTGTTACAATGCCATGTACTAGCATAATGGTAAAGCTGTTAATTCCAATAAGGCCTAATGCAAAGTAAAGAATTGCGGTAATAATGATGTATAACTTAAATGCTTTATGAATACCAAATGCTTTTGCTAACCAACCAACTAAAGGAATGAAAAGCAGACCGGAAATAGTATATGCCCACATTACAATAGAAAGTTGACCGCCAGATAGCATTAGTTTTTCGCTGCCAACATACATGATGGATGCAAAGATTAAGTTTATGAAAATTGTGGATAGGAAGTAAATTCCCACAATTATCATATTACCCTTAAGCTTAATTACGCTGGCATATGTTTGAAATAAATTCATTTTTTGCTTCATCATTACCTTTTCTGGAGGCGTTTCCATACCTTTAGTTGCTATGATTGCAACAACAAATGAAAGTGCACCAATAGTACCAAGGAAACCCATGGTTACTGTCCATGAAAGGTCCTCATTCACACCCAACTTTGGAAGTACCTCTAAAGCGAACGGAACTAAACCAATAGCAATATTCCCTAGATTACCCATCAAAGCATACATCTGTCTTATTACCAATCGGTCATCCGAATTATGTGACATTTCCGGTGCAATACCGTAAAACGGCACCTGCTCAAGAGTAAAGCAAAGCCAGAACGCTAGGGCAACTATAGTATAATATGCATAAAGGGGAAGTCCAGGGGCCCAGTTAATTCTTACAAAGCATAATGCAAATGTAATTGCAAAGGGTACGATTGCTTTTATCATTATAGGTCTTCTTCTGCCTTTTGGGTTTTGACTGTTATCAGAAATATAACCAACTACAGGGTCTGTAAAGGCATCCCAAATCATTGCTATAGAAAGAATAATTCCAGCGATATAAGGTGCTATACCTACAAAATCTGTTAAAAAATATAAGAAGTAGTTAAAAAATAAGAAGTATACAAAATATTCACCAACAGTACCAACACTATAGCCGATAATTTTGCTATTGGATATTCTTTTTGTTTCCATACTTGTATCCATTTTTTATTTCCTCCGTTTAAAAATTTTATTTAAATTAAAAAAATATGACAGCTGTAGCGATTAAAAAGTATATTCTTTATGAATCATCAATTCATTTTAGTGCTACAGCTGTCTATTGTGGCATTGAATCACAAAGTTTATTTACATTTTTCAAAATCTACAGTAAATGTCTTAATGTACATCATGTCGTAAATGGTGTATTTTCCTCCAAGCCTACCATATCCTGAATCAGTTCCTGGACATCCTCCAAATGGTTGGTGTGCTTCCCAGTAACAAGTTGAGGCATTAATTCCCAGATTACCTGTTCTAAGTCTTCTTGAGTAATAGTTGGCTTTTTTAAGACTGCTTGTAAAGACAGCCATTTGTAGTCCGAATTTGATGCTGTTTGCAATTTCTATGGCCTCATCATCGGTCTTAAATGTTGTGATGGGAATTACAGGACCAAATGTTTCCTCATCGTGAATGATCATACCCGGCACAACATCATCTAGAACTGTAGGTTCATAATAAAGATCTGTAGGGAAACCAGAAGCACGTTTACCGCCACATAGAACTTTTGCGCCTTTTTCCAATGCATCTTTAATATGACGATCAACTTTTTGTGCTGTAGGTTCATTGTTTAAAGGTCCCATAGTGACAGTAGCATCCATAGGATCGCCCAATTTAATATCTGATGTAATTTTTAATACTTCCTCTACAAATTCATCTTTTATACTTTCATGGCAGAGAACTCTTTCTGTTGCACAGCATACTTGTCCAGCATTCATGTATGCACCATAGCAGGCCTCTTTTGCAGCCTCAACGACGTTTGCATCGTCACAGACTATTTGAGGCCCGTCTCCTCCCATTTCAAGTAACATTCTTCTTAGCCCTGCTACAGAAGAAATCTTCTTACCAGTAATGTTTTCACCAGTAAATCCAATAGCATCAGTATCAGGATGAGTTACTAAACCTTCGCCAACTACATCTCCTGAACCTGTAACAACATTAAATATACCTTTTGGAACACCAGCTCTTTCAATACATTCGGTCATTAGAATAACACTGATAGGTGTATAACTTGCTGGTTTTAAAACCATTGTATTACCAGCGACAAGACCAGGTCCGACATACTCGACAGGAATTACAAGAGGAAAATTCCAAGGCGTAATTGCTGCATAAGTGCCACAAGGCTCATAAACTGAGAAGATTTTTTTATTTGGATCATTTGAATAGATGATATTTCCATCAATATGTTTGATATCTTCTGCTGCATTTCTGAAGTTTAATATTGATTCTTCAACCTCAGGTAATGATTCCGTAGAATAGGGTTTTCCTTGTTCCCATGTCATCCATTTTGCAATTTCCTCTTTTTCCTTCTCGAGTTCATCTGCAATTCTTTGACATAGTTCTATTCTTTCAGTAATAGGACTCAGCTTGAAAGTTTCTTTTGCTTTTGCTGCTGCTTTCATAGCTTTGTCAACATCTTCTAAGTTTCCTTTTGGGACGGTTGCAATCACTTGCCCTGTAGCAGGATTTTTTACTTCAATTATTTCCCCGGAAGAACTGTTGACCCACTCGTTGTTAATAAACATTTTAAATTCTTTTACCTTTGACATAATGATGTCCTCCTTTATAATTATATATTTTTAAAATTTTATATCTTTTTTTGAGCATCTATTGGTAGAAAATTGTCAATTGAAGTAGGTGTTTCAATCTTTGTATAAACATACATATCTCTTTTCGCCATTTCGGCAAAGTAGATTTCAGGATCGATACCCTTTTCTGCTCCAAATGCACCTCTTTCGGTAACATCTCCTCTTGCTATCATTTGTGCTACAATTGAAGGCGGTGCCCCTGTATTCAATTCTGTTGATGAACAATTAAACCTTTTGCTTTCTCTTGCGATGGAATCAACAATAAATTTTACTTCTTTTCCATTTTTTCTTCCTAATACTTCAGCTCTTAAGATATCACAATCTTTAATTTCAGCATTTTCATCTTTTGGCATGCTTTTTAAAACAGCATCTATCATATCTACTGGCTTAAGTTTAATGCCATCTTTTACTTCAATCTCTTCTTGAGATGCGAAACCGATATCTGCTAAGAAACAAACTTTGTCATGAAATTCCTTTGGTAAAGCTAACTTAAAATAGACATTTTTTAAGCCTTTATCTTTCCAAGCTGTAGGCATAGTAGCCACTTCAGAATGTATGGTATAATTTGCATATGAGGGTCCTAACGGCTCAGGAAAATCGATTAATTCTGCTCCAGAACGCGGCTCTACCGGTACATAGCGTCCATCAATATATTCAACTGGATTGGTTGTAAATTCTTCAAATATTGTTTTGATGGAATAGGGCACACTGAAGACATCGCTAGACTTTGTCCAATCGCCGCACCCATTAAGGCATCTAATCGTATCAATTGAATCCAAACGATCCACTGCATATCTAGCGAGTATATTAATTGTTCCCGGAGTTCCTCCCATACTCAAAACAGCTGTTATGCCAGCTTTTTTAAATAACTCATCCATTTTCATTTGTTCTAACGTAATATGAAAAAGTCCTCCCAAATCTGTATAATGAACTTTTTCAGCAAGGCATGCTTTCATTACATGTAAATTGACTTTGTAAGTACATCCATTGATCACACAATCGGCTCCTCTAACTATTTTTCTTACTTGTTCAATATTAAAAGCATCACAAAAAACAGCAGAGCATTTGGGACCATTGTTACCAGCAACTTCTGTTGCTTTTTTTAGATTAAAATCAGCAACAACAATGTGTTTTACATCTTTACTTTGAGCCAAGTCACGAACCGTAAGACTGCTCATTTGCCCAGCTCCTCCTAATACAACAATTCTCATTTTTTTCCTCCTTATAATAAAGTCAAAACCCTATGCTGCAATAATAGTGCCAAATATGAAACGGAAGAAAGAATGGCTTCGATACAGGGAATGGTTTGATTAGTAGTAAATTTGAGATGAAGAAGAGAGTTGCATTAATGCAACTCTCTGTCATAAAGGCATATGATTGATACAATCCATATAAATAAAAAAATATTCTAAAAATTCAAAACATCATAAAACTCAGTGATATCAAAAATTTCAAATAACAGTTTATTATGAGTTGCATGCACGCAACTCATAATT
Organism: Clostridia bacterium; assembly: GCA_028279945.1. Lineage (GTDB taxonomy): Bacteria > Bacillota > Clostridia > Peptostreptococcales > JAAYPU01 > JAKSCF01. The sequence goes on along the minus strand of JANQMT010000093.1, from coordinate 4,341 downwards.
GCATGTGTGCAACCTGAGATTGTCAATGTTATCCATGTTTCTCTAGGTTATATTTCTTCAGCTTTCTCGTTATGGTAGATTTATTGACCTTTAGGACTTTTGATATTTCTGTTGCATTTTTGTATTGACCCAGCATGCTAACGATAAGATTCTTTTCAAATCTTTCTATCTGCTCTTGTAATGAAAGTGATGTTTTGTCATTGATATTGGAATAATAATCATTTGAATCATATAATTGATTTAGAATTTGATTCGAAGAGATATAATTGTTCTCGTTTGTTACAATTAAACGTTCTATTATATTTTCAAGTTCCCGTACATTTCCAGGCCAATCATATTGTTCTAAAACTGCAATAGCTTCAGGTTGAATATATTTAGAGGTTTTATATTTCTGATTAAAATGATTAATAAAATATTTTGTAAGTTTTTTTATATCTTGCTTCCTTTTTCTTAAAGGCGGGATTTCAATAGGAACAACATTTAATCGATAATATAAATCTTCTCTAAATTCTCCTTCCTCAACTGCTTTTTTTAAATGAATATTTGTAGCTGTAATGATTCTTACATTAACAGGTATGGATTTTTTTCCACCAACCCTCATGATTTCTTTTTCTTGAATCGCTCTTAATAGCTTTGACTGTAATCTGAAAGGAATTTCGCTTATTTCATCTAAAAATAGAGTACCATCGTTTGCCAATTCAAACAATCCAATTTTACCTTCAGTATTTGCACCTGTGAACGCTCCTTTTTCATAGCCAAACATTTCAGATTCCAGTAGATTGCTAGGAATGGCCCCACAATTGATTTTAATGATTGGGCCATTTTTCCTCATACTATTTATATATATTAATTTAGCCAGAACTTCTTTTCCGGTACCGGATTCCCCTTGTATCAAAACAGTAGTATCTAATTTTGCAATTCGCAATGCCATTTCAACGATGACTCTCATTTCGTTGCTTTCAAAAACCAAATCACCAATTTCAGCATTTTGAGTACGAAGATAGTTGAGCTCTGATTGATATTTTTCAGTAATCTTATCTTTTTCTTCAAGTAATTTTCTGAGCTTTATCACTTCGGTGATATCACGTTCAGTTGTAATCACTAGATCAATATTTCCATTTTTTACATAGGGTGAACCAGTGGCAACGATCTGATTACCATCTCCTAGATGTTGTATAATACTGTGCTCTGTGTTTGTTTCTAAAACTTTAAGAGATGAAGATTCGGTACAATAACCTTCTGATACTAGGTCTTTCATGTTACGTCCAATTATTTCTTTTGCAGTTAATCCTCCTGTTCGTTCAGATTCTTTGTTGATTAACAATGTATTGGCTTCATGGTCGGTTATATAAATACCCACTTTAATACAATTAAGGATAGCTTCAATATCTTTATATAACAAGTCAATTATATTTAAAGTAGAAAAATCATTAAGTATTTCTTCAGCATTAAAAATATAATGAATGGCATCTCCTTTGTTGCTGATGTTGTTTAATACAATCATTTTTTCTTTTTTGAAAGTGTGATAATTCCATTTATGGGTACAACCTTTCAAAATATTTATGATCTCTTCCTTTTTAATTTTTAAATGATTGATCAATTGGATAAAACTGGAATTGTAATAAAAACATTCATCAGATGAATCTGTCATAAAGATAGGAATAGGTAATGTTTCATAATGATTGAAAATATCTTGTTCAAAAACCATTTGCATCACTCTTTTCTAAATATTAAATAATCTATATACAATTAATATAATCTATTATAGCATTTTTTATGAAAATAGGAGGCGTCAGACAATAATTGAAGAGTTCTATGTTTAACCCTTCTCATACCAAAAAGTTCTGATGCAGAATGAATGATAGCAGATAAGGGCATTCAAAGATGTAAGTTTGCTCGTGTTAGATTTTTCTGATAGAATGATTTTAATAGAATAATGTGGTGGCATTTTGTATAGGGATGGGTGTCATCTGAGCTTGGAGGGGAATGCATGTATTCAGAACACGGTGTCAATAGAGTTTTAGAGCCAGAAAATGTTTTTCCTGTTTCAGCATGGAAACTTGACAATAGTGAGAAAATATATAGCAATGAGTTAAGAATACGAGTAGAAAGATTGCATTTTGAAGCAGCAGCTTTTAAGCAAATATGTAATGACTGTAACAATGACATATATAAAGTCAAAGAGAAAATTATGTCCATAGTAGAAAAACGAGGGAAGCTTCACAATCCGTTTACAGATACGGGTGGTGTTTTATATGGTATTGTGGAAGAGATGGGTGACAACTATGTTAATGACAGCGGCCTAGCGGTTGGGGATGAAGTTATTGGATTGGCTTCATTAACGATGCTGCCTCTTAAAATAAATCGAATTATTAATATCGATTTTTTATATGGACAAGTGGATATAGAAGGCTATTGTATCTATTTTAGTTTTTGTCCCATTATTAAAAAACCTGATAATGTACCGACAGAAATTGCTTTACTGACATTAGATGATTCAGGTTCAATTTTTCATATATATAAACAAGCAGAAAAAGGAAGCAAGTTCCTAGTTATAGGAAACGATGTTTTAAGTATGGTGTTATATGGATACACCATAAAAAAAGCTAACGATTTTGATTGTGAATTAATTGGAGTAATTGATAAAGGAAGCGGATACGCCAATTTAAACCAGTCAGATAAGTTAGCTCTAAACGTTAACAAAATATTTGATAAAATGTATGTTTTGGATATTCTTAAACCGTTAGAGTGTATTAAAACCTTGCAAGAAGAACACGAAAAGCTTTTTGATTTAAGCGTTAACTGCGCCAATATACCTGGGGCTGAAACCATTAATGCTTTAATGACTCAGGAAAATGGTTTTATCTTTTTTCCCAGTCTTATTAACAATTACAGTATCGCACTATTTATATGCGAGGGAGTAGGGAAACAATTTAATATACGATGTTCTGAAGGATACATGGAAGGCTATTTGGATTTTATAGTTGATCTGTTAAAAGATATGAGTAAAACCATAAAAGACATTGCCGATTCCAGTAAGATTTTAACAGATATTAAGATGCAGCATATCGATAATACTTCTGTTAAAATATCCAATTACTACTATAAAAAAGGTTTGATTGATGATTTTATCTACTATAGCAGTTCTATGGACAATGTCCTCAATGAAGCGCTGGATGTTGCTAAATACGATTGCAACGTATTAGTTAGAGGAGAAACCGGTGTTGGGAAAGAAAAGATTGCCTGCATTATTCATAAAAACAGCAATAGAAAGATGAATCCTTTTATTAAAATTAACTGTGCTTCGATTAATAGCAATTTGCTTGAGTCAGAGTTTTTTGGTTATGAAAAAGGTGCTTTCACAGGCGCAGTCAATACAGGAAAGCAAGGCTATTTTGAGTTAGCGGATACAGGTATTATTTTCTTAGATGAGGTAGGCGAACTGCCTCTTGATATGCAAGCTAAATTGTTAAGGGTCATTCAAGATGGAGAGTTTTATAGAGTAGGCGGTATTCGGCCCATTAGAACCAATGTAAGAGTTATTTCCGCAACCAATCAAAATCTTGAGGAAATGATTCAAAATAATATGTTTAGAAAAGATTTGTATTATAGACTGAATGTATTTCCTATAACCATACCACCACTTAGAGAGAGAAAGCAAGAAATCATGCCCCTTGCAGAGTATTTTGTTAAGAGTTATAGAGAAAAATTCAATCTCAATGTATCAGTGGATAGTAATGCACTTTATTATTTATCTGAATATGACTGGCCGGGAAATATTAGAGAACTGGAGAATATGATACAGAGAATATTGATAAGCAACAAAGGAGAAAGAATTACTGCATTTGATATTATTAAAGAGTTGAATAAAGATTTAATAGGACATATAAGAGAATACAGACATGATGAGTATGAACATATACCTCTCAAAGAAATATTAGAATCTTATGAAAAAAATATCCTAGAGTATGCCATGAAAAAACACAAATCCACACGAAAAGCTGCAGAAGCTTTAGGAATCAGCCAAACTCAGATGGTTAGAAAAAAGCATGAATACGATATATAACCCAGATTATTCATGGAAACTGCTTAGCTGGTATCTTGTATAGGAATACAGGTTTTAAAAGGTTGATTTTCCCATATACTGCGTTAGAATCCATTATAATATCAGAAGTATTACAAATGATTCTGCCTTGTCTATGAAAAAATCAATCCTTTTAAAACTGCTTCGCACCTAAATCGTGTAATTTTTTCTGTGAGGCTAGGCATCGTGAGGAGCAGGTACTGGTAAGTACCTGCGACGAATGTAACAACGCCTCACTGGAAAAAGTACATGATTTA
>JANQMT010000073.1:0-23435 GCA_028279945.1 Clostridia bacterium | reverse complement strand
TTATATATACTACCATAAAAAAGATTTTTATAAATTCCTATATTTAAATCAACTATTCTATAACTTCTAATCTGTAAATAAATATTCATTTTTAATGCGTAAATCCTTAGCCTTTTCAACTAATTTAAATAAATTTTTTTTATCCCTTACCCCTTTTGATATTGTTTTTGATTTCAAAAATGGAAATTATTTTTCATCCGGACGCATGCAGCTGCGTCCGGATCTCCAGGGAGTTTTCAAATCCGGCACAAGCACAAAAAACCTTGTAAGTATTGAAAAACAGCCAATGTTATAATATTGGCTGTTAAAATAAAGTTCAATAAATCAAAAAATAGAGCGTTTAAGAATTAGCATTTTTGAGTATGAAGGTGGATTGCCATTTTTGAATAATGACTAGGAGCATTGAAATATCAATGTTTTAAGACCCAACCCTATTTTTTATTTCTTTTAATCTCTAAAATAGGTCTTCTAAATATAACATTGGATAGTGCTTTCCCATTAAAAGGAATCAAAGGCCAGGTGTATTTTACATTTCCAATAGAATTTGTAGTAGAGATAACGACAACCATAAAAATAATACCTATCATAAAACCGGTGGTTTTAAAAATACCTGTCAGAACCAATGTAACCAATCTAAACATCCTGACAGCCAATGCAAATTCAAGACTTGGGTTTGCAAAAGTGCCGATGCCAACTAAGGCCATATACAAAACGGCTTCTTTAGTAACCCAGCCTACATCTACAGCTAAACTACTCAACATCAGGCCGCCAATAATTGCCAGAGAAGTGGAAAGCGCGCTGGGTGTGTGTATAGATGCAATTCTTAAGATATCAAGCCCTAATTCCAGAAAAAAAAGCTGAACAAATATTGGAATAGATGCATCTTCTTTAGGGATCATAAACAAAAGAAAATCCGGCAGATTTTGTTGATTGTATATCATGACCAAGTAAAGGGGTGTTAAGACCATAGAAATCAAAATTGAGAAAAAACGTACCCAACGAATATAAGTGCCAACAGCAGGATTCTGATAATAATCTTCCGAATGCTGTGTGAAATGAAAAAAAGTTGCAGGTACAATAATAGCACTGGGTGAGGTATCTACGATAATAACGATATGGCCTTCTAATAAGTGGGCTGCAGCCACGTCCGGTCTTTCGGTAAATCTAGCTTGAGGCATAGGGTTATACCATTTTTTCTTAATAATTAACTCTTCTAATGACTTTTCTGCCATAACCAGAGAATCAATTTCTATCTCATCAATTTTTTTTCTTAATGTTTCCAATAACGCTTCATCGGCTAGATCTTTAATAAAAGAAATGACAACATCGGTTTTAGTACGTTTACCAACTGTTTTCATTTCAAAAACCAGTTTGGGATCACGAATGCGCCTTCTAATTAATGCTGTATTGAAAATAATGGTTTCCACTAACCCATCTCTTGAGCCTCGAGTAACTTTCTCCAATTCCGGTTCTTCCGGGCCTCTTGCTGGGTAGGTTCTGGAATCAACTATAATGCCTTCAGATTGACCTTCAACAACAATAACCGTTGCACCTGAGAGCACTGCTTGTATCATTGAATCAAAATCTTGAAAAGTGTCAATTTCTATGTAAGGAATATTACTGTCTATCCATTTATGAAAATCAGATATCTTTTCAAAGTTCTTATTTTGAAGATCCTGAATCATTCTTAATAGGATCATGTCTTTGGCAAAGCCATCTAAAAAAATCATATAGGCTTCTATCTCACCAAAAAAAAGCTTGCGGCTGATTAAATCAAAACTTTCTTTAACCGGCAGTCGAGCTTCAATGTTTTTTATATTTTCTTTTAAATTAGAAGATAAATTCATGAAAGCACCTTTGCCTTTTGTTTTTTTTAGTTTTACCAATTCAATCATAAATATAATGTCAAATAGGAACTCTGTTTCGCGAATTATCATATAATATATCGAACAGAGGAGGTGGAATATTTGACTGATATTAAAAATGTATCTACAAACTTCTGGGATCAAGAAGATGGCTATGACGAAGAAGTAGAAAGCGCTGATTATCATAGACGCCGAAGAAATTGCAATATCAATATCTTCTGTAGAAGAGGTTGCAGAATCTTTATAAGATGTGGAGATGGCGGTTTTAGCGTAGACAGTGAGTGTGACGAATGTCAATAGGCTGACTTGAATTTTAAGGGTTGATTTTTTAAATCAACCCTGTTATGGTTTAAATATCTTTTTTAATATTTTTCCATATTGTAAGCCAATAAAGTTTTATTAAGACTTATTAGTAAACACATAGCGGGTATCTTGTATAGGAACAGTGTTTTTTCTGTTAGCATATAATGTACGATATGGAGGTGAAATATTAATGACAGATAATAAAAACTGTGAAGACTTCTATATTGACCAAGATCAAAATGATTGCGACTTTGAGGAATGTAACAGTGATTGTGATAATTGCTATTAATGTGATACAATTAGAGGGATAAATAAAATGTATTATTTTGTCCATACATATTTAACTTTAAAATCAGGAACTGTGCAGCAGGTCCTGATATTTTTTAATAATAATTTTTAAATATCAATACATAAATATGAAAATTGGCGTCAACCTAAATATATTAGATTCTAAAATAGTGATACAATAATTTTTATAGAAGAAGTGAGGAATATGGAACGAGGCAGCGGCATATTAATGCATATTACATCTTTACCAAATGACTTAGGCATAGGTACTTTGGGATATGAATCTTACAAGTTTATAGATTTTCTAGAACGTATAGGTCAAAAATATTGGCAAATACTCCCTTTGGGGCAAACAGGATATGGTAATTCACCTTATCAGTGTTTTTCTTCTTTTGCGGGGAATCCATTTTTGATTAGCTTAGAACTGCTAGAGGATCGACATCTACTGAAAAAAAGCGACTATATGCATTTGGACTATGGAAAAAATAAAAGACTGATTGATTTTAGAAAAATTCAAAAAAACAAGATGCAAGTTCTCAGATTAGCTTATAAGCATGGTAAAACCGTTTATAAAAAAGAAATTGAAAATTTTCAAAAAGAAAATAAATGGTGGATAAAAGATTATGCTCTATATATGGCAGTCAAAAACCGATATAGAGGTAAATCATGGATGGTTTGGAATGAAAAAATAAAGCACAGAGATGAAAAATGCATGGAAAAATATCATAACTTATTACATGAAGAAGTTTGCTTTTGGATATTTATCCAATACATTTTTTTTGAGCAGTGGAAACATATTAAAAGATATGCAAATAATAGAGGGATTAAAATTATTGGAGATATTCCAATTTATACTGCTTTGGATAGTGCAGACGTATGGGCAAATAGTGAGCTTTTCAAAATGGACCAAGAAAAAAAACCTACAAAAATTTCAGGTTGTCCTCCCGACTCTTTTAGCTGTACAGGACAGCTTTGGGGTAATCCGGTTTATGATTGGAAAATGCATGAAAAAACGGATTATAAGTGGTGGCTTCAAAGGATTAAAGCGGGTATACAGCTTTATGACTATCTAAGGATTGACCATTTTAGAGGATTTGAATCCTATTGGGAGATACCTTTTGGTGCAAAAAATGCGATAAATGGAAAGTGGGTTAAGGGTCCGGGTATTGATTTTTTTAATCAAATCAAAAAAAACCTTGGAGAAGTTAATATTATTGCTGAAGATTTAGGCTTCTTAACTTCAAAGGTCAGAGAATTTTTAAAACATACTCAATATCCGGGTATGAAAGTACTGCAATTTGCTTTTAACCCCAGAGAGAAGAGTGAATATTTGCTTCACAACCATGTGAAAAATAGTGTTGTTTACACTGGAACTCATGACAATGATACCATAAAAGGCTGGTTTAAAAATAGCCCTAGACCTCATACTAAATTTGCTATAAAATATTTACAACTTAGCCACAAAGAACAATATCATTGGGGATTTATCAGAGGAGCATGGAGTTCGGTAGCCAACGTATCTATTACTCAGATGCAAGACATTCTTGGGCTTGGAAGCTTTGCAAGGATGAATAAACCATCTACTTTCGGACAAAAAAATTGGAAATGGCGTATGCTGGAAGATGAAATTACAGAAGAACAATCCTTAAAAATATACGAATTGACTAAAATTTATGGAAGGTTGTGATGAAATGATTGTTAAAGATGTTTTTATAAAAGACATCAAGGATTACTTAGAACTTGAATATTCTAAGAGAATTGACAATGCTAAGCCCCATGAAAAATTTACTGCCATAGGAAAAGCTATCATGAAATTAATTGGTGAAAATTGGTTTAAAACCCAAGAAGGATATGCAAATCAAAAGCAAGCCTATTATTTTTCAGCCGAATACCTTATGGGTAGAGCCTTAGGTAACAATTTGATGAATTTAAATATTTACGATGAAGTAAAAGAGACATTAAAAGAAATAGGCATTGATTTAAATGCCATTGAAGAAGTAGAAGAGGATGCAGGTTTAGGAAATGGAGGACTGGGAAGACTGGCTGCTTGCTTTTTAGAGTCCAGTGCCACATTGAACCTACCTTTAAACGGATATGGTATTCGTTATGAATACGGTATTTTTAAGCAACGATTTAAAAATGGATTTCAAATGGAAGAGGCGGATAACTGGCTTAAATATGGTGATCCTTGGTCGGTAAGAAGAGATGAGGATGCAATTTTAGTCGAATATTCTGACTCTAAAGTAAAGGCCATCCCTTATGATACACCGATTATTGGATATGGTACCCAAAATATTAATACCTTAAGATTATGGAAAAGTGAAGCAATACACCCATTTAATTTTAAATATTTTAATGAGCAAAAATATGATATGTCTGTTATGGAAAAGAACCGAGCAGAAGATATATGCAGAGTTTTATATCCTAATGATTCCAATAGAGAAGGCAAACTACTTCGTCTTAGACAGCAGTACTTTTTTGTATCGGCATCTGTAAAAGATCTCATTAGAAATTTTAAAAAGGACCATGGCTCAAATTTTGAAAAATTTCCGGAATATCATGTTATTCAGCTCAATGACACACATCCCGTAGTGGCTATTCCTGAATTCATGAGAATATTAATGGATGAAGAGAGACTGGGATGGGACGATGCGTGGGAGATTGCAAGAAAAACATTTGCATACACCAACCATACGATTATGGCAGAAGCTTTAGAAAAATGGGATATCGATATTTTTAGACATTTATTACCCAGAGTATATGAAATCATCGAAGCCATTGATCATAGATTTGTATGCTTATTACAAGATAAGGGTTATAATGACGACAAAATTAATGATATGAAAATTATTCTGCACCATAATATTCATATGGCCAGACTGGCTATATATGGAAGCTATTCGATTAATGGCGTGGCCCATCTGCACACAGAAATTATAAAGCATAGAGAACTAAAACACTGGTATGAATTGTTTCCTGACCATTTTAATAATATTACCAATGGTGTTACGCCTAGAAGGTGGATGCTTTTAAGCAATACTGAATTGGCCAACTTTATTTCCAAATTATTAGGAAACAGAGATTGGATCACACATCTTGACCGACTAAAAGAATTGGAAAAGTACCAAAATGATGAAGCCGTTCTCAATCAATTCATGCAGATCAAACATAATCGAAAAGTAGAACTGGCAGATTATATAAGAAGAATGGAGAATATAGATATAAACCCAAATGGGCTGTTCGACATTCAAATAAAAAGGCTTCATGAATATAAAAGGCAGCTGTTAAATGCATTACACATTGTATATCTGTACTTTAAAATAAAGGATAATCCTAATCTGGACATTGTTCCACGGACCTTTATCTTTGGTGCCAAAGCGGCACCCGGATATGATCGTGCAAAGGCAATTATTAAATATATAAACGAAATTGCAAGAGTTATAAATGCAGATGATGAGGTAAATGACAAAATAAGAGTAGTCTTTGTTCAAAACTATAATGTTTCATACGCTCAAAAACTATTTCCGGCTGCAGACATTTCAGAACAGATATCTACTGCCGGAAAAGAAGCATCAGGAACAGGTAACATGAAATTTATGTTAAATGGAACGCCGACTGTCGGGACTTTTGATGGCGCTAATGTGGAAATAGTAGAAGAAGCAGGATGGGACAATAACTATATTTTCGGGGCTACGGTGGAAGAATTAGAGAAAAATCAAAATCATTATGACCCCAGATACTATTATGAAAGTATTCCCGGTCTTAGAAGAGTGGTAGACGCCTTGATAGATGGTACATTTAAGGATGGAGAAACCGGTATGTTTAGAGAACTATATGAAGCCCTCATATATGGTCGTCATTGGCACCCGGCAGATCATTACTTTGTACTTAAAGATTTTGAGAGCTATATCCATATACAAGAAAAAATTGAGAATGAATATAGAGACACATTAGGATGGGCTAAAAAGTGTTGGCTTAACTTATCCAATGGCGGGAAATTCAGCAGTGATAGATCCATACATGATTATGCAAAAACAATTTGGCATATTCAGAGTGTACCGGTTAAAGAGTAGTTTATTTTAAAAAATAAACTATAGAAATAATCTGGGATAATCTATGATAAGTTTAAAGAATAAATATTATTTTTTGGGGCAGCTTCTAAAATGTAGCTGCTTTTATCTATTTCTTTTACTTTTTTCTTTATCGTTGACATATATTGTGCTAATTTTTCCGGAGAACTAAAATAATTAAGAGGTCCAAAAATACCGGCAATTGAAATAGTGGTTAGATTGAATTGTTTCAAAGCTTTGTTTCTATCTCTGGCTAAAATATAGCCTCTATTTTGATCTTCGGTATTAAAGTAGTTTTTAATCTTTTTATTGTAAAAATCAATGATTTGCTGACAGATTTTTTTACCTTCCTCATAGTTACATTCAATGATTGCGATAAAATCATCGCCGCCTATGTGTCCAATAAAATGAGTAAACCTGTGCTCTCCCTTTATACATGTCATAATTGTATCTTTCGTCATTTGGATAACATGATCTCCTTTTTCAAAGCCGTATACGTCATTGTAAGCTTTGAAATTGTCTAAATCAATATATAAAACAACATTGGGACTGTTTGTATCAATAGCATAGCTTAATGCTTTGTTAATGAGTGTATTTCCGGGCAAACCTGTGAGAGGGTTTAACTCTAAAGCCGTGTTGCGTTCCATTTCTAAAAACTGCCTTAATAGCTCTATAACTGAAACGATACCCCAGTATTTCAGTCCCTTAGTAATGATGATGTTATCATAAATCTTTGAAGGGTGTCTGGACATAGCTAATTCAGCAACGATATTGATAGGCGTAAAATAATCTACAGTCAGACAATTATAATCCATTACTTTGCTTACGGGCTTTCGCGCATATAATGAATAACCATACTGACCTGATAAAGTGGCATCCAAGTGATTTTTCATAATCAAGCCTACTACCTCATCTTGATTTAAGATGCAGGTACCTTCAACATTATTTTTTTCTAAAAATTCCTTAACTTCTAAACAACTATGGTTGATATCAAAAGGTGCTATGACATTAGAAATTTCACCGATATATTTTTCCGTATGATAAAAATATGAGGCATTGGGTTTATTTTTAACCATGATTAAGTTTTTGATTTCAGCGGGAATGTTTTTTAGTTGTTTAGAGGGTGTAGAAATAAAATAACCTTGAGCAGCGTGTACACCCAGCTCAATTAATGTCTCCAATTCTCCCTTTGTTTCAATGCCTTCCGCGATTAGCTTAGTGTTTGTAAGATTAGATAAAATGACAAAGGAACTGATAATGGCTTGATTAAATGGCTCTTTATCAATATCACGAACAATATCCATATCAATTTTGATATAGTAAGGTTTAATTTTAGATAAAGCTGAAAAATTGGAGTAGCCTGCACCGGTGTCATCAATAGCTATTTTATAACCTTGATTTTTATAATGCTTTATAGTGCTTTCAAAATCACTGTAATTCGACATAGCTGACCGCTCAGTGATCTCAAATACGATTTGTTCCGGATTGAGATGATGCTTAATCAAATAATTTTTAGTAAAACCTTCTTGAAATTCCTCATCATGAATAACATTAGGTTCAACATTAAGAAACAATAATTCTTTAAGCTTGAGAGTGCTGGCTTTACTAATAGCGCTTTTTCTAAAAATTGTCTCTAACTCCCAAAGCTTGTCCTGATTTTTTGCAGCTTCTAAAAGATGAATAGGAGAATAAAGCGAGCTTTCTTCCGGGCCCCTGCTTAAAGCTTCGTAGCCTAGAATTTCAGCGCTTTTTAAATTGACAATAGGCTGAAAAAGAGTGTGTATGAGTTCTTTTTCAATAATTTCATTTAACTCAAAATCACTATTCATAATCATTTCTCCTATATAGAAATATTTGTCAATATAAACATATCACCTACAAGTTAATTTTTTGTTAAGGATAGGTTAATACATTTTAACTATTTTTCACCATTTAGTAACTGCTAATTACAATATTTGATATTAAAAATTAAAATGCAAAAGTCGATTTTACTCAGGGTGATTTATATGATAAAATGGAAAAAAATGCTGAAAGAAAATATTATTTTATGAGGTAAACAATGAATAGTTGCATCGCAAGGCAGCCAATTTTTAATAAAGATAAAACCGTATTTGGGTATGAACTTTTGTATAGAGAAAAAGGCATAGACGGTTATACGGAGATAGATGGCGATAAGGCTACTTTAAACGTCATGAAAGATAGTTTTTTATCAGTAGGTATGGAGACACTTACAGGCAATAAAAAAGCATTTGTTAACTTTACGGAACGCCTAATTACTGAAGAAATTGCCTCATTGTTTTCCAATGAGCATATGGTCGTAGAACTCTTAGAGACCATTGAGCCTAGCGAAGAAGTGGTTGCAGCGTGTAAAAATTTGAAAAAAGCAGGTTATCCAATCGTATTGGATGATTTTGTTCTTAGAGATGATTATGAGCCATTAATACTATTAGCAGATATTATTAAATTAGATTTTTTAAATACACCAATAAAAGAAAATAAAGAAATCATAAAGAAATATGGCGATATGGGAATAAAATTTCTTGCTGAAAAGATAGAAACCATAGAAGATTTTAATTTGGCAGTTGATTTAGGGTGTACATATTTTCAAGGTTATTTTTTTGCAAAACCTGAAGTTTTACCATCTCGCACTATTTTGCCATACAAATTAAGCTATTTAAGATTAATCAATGCGATGTATGAAGAAGACCCTGACTTTGATGAAATTGCAGAAATCATTGAACACGATGTATCATTTTCATATGAAGTATTAAAGCTGGTAAATTCAGCGGCATTCTATAAACGAAATACCATTCATTCCATAAAGCAAGCCATTGTATTTATGGGAATCGAAGGTATAAAAAAATGGGTATATCTAGCTGTTTCAAAAAAAGTAACCGGCAATAAAAAACCAAATGAAATCATTAATTACAGCATGATTCGACTAAAATTTATGGAACAGATGGCAGAGCGGCTGGGAGAAAACAAGAGGAAGTCAGAATACATAACGGTAGGTATGCTGTCCCTGATGGATGCCTTGATGGGTATGGAAATGACCGCTATACTCGATGCCATTCGCTTATCTGAAGATATAAAAAATACACTGCTGGGAAACAACCCAAAAAATAAAATGAGTATAGCTTATCAATTGATTTTAAAGTATGAGCGTGGGGATATAGACCAATTATCTCATCTATGTAGCCTCTTGCAACTTGAAATTGATGAGGTATCACAAATGTATTATCATGCACTGGATTGGCTTAATGGTATTTTGGATAGTAATAATTAACATAGAACTGAAAGGAATCTAATGACAGAAATGAAAATTTGGGAAGATTATTATCATATTTTACAAGTTCATCATGATGCAGAACACGAAGTGATAGAAGGCGCATATCGCAGATTATGCAAAAAATATCATCCGGATATTAATTGTAATGCTCATGCCGAATCAAAAATCAAACAGATTAATGCTGCTTATGAAGTCTTAAAGGATAAAGAAAAAAGAAAAGACTATCACAAACAATGGCTAAAAAATAATAAATCTACGCCTTTGTCATCCAATACATGGAAAAATGGCTTTGGGCAGCCTGTTGACGATGCTGCTCAGAAAATTTTAAATACGTATATACAAGCTTTATCCAATAAAAATTTTGTAAGAGCTTATGAAATGTTATCCAACTATAATCAAAAAAAAGTGGCCAAAGAAGACTTTGTTGAATGGCAAGAAGCCGTATCAAAACTTTATGCCATAGGACATTTTGAAACTAAAGTCTTTAAAGTACATTCTGATATTTATCTTAAACATGTAGTTTGTAAAAAGGCCATTGAATTTGAAATACGTATGTCTGAGAAAAATGTACAAAACGGTAAAATATCCAAATATCAGTTTACCAAAACGACTATTAATGAAAATGGCAATTGGAAAATACTATTGGAGTATGATGATTTAAAATTATTGATCAATAAATTTAAATACCTATATCATATGAATACTCAATCTTCCGAAATAGAGCAGCTATCAAAATTGCAAATCAAGAAAAATGAGTTAACCGGGTTACTCAACCAAAAAGGACTGTTAGAAGAACTGGAAAAAGAGAAAAACAGATTTCTTAGGTATCGAAATACTTTTTCAATTGCTGTATTATCCTTAAGATTTCCACCAAAAGATGAAATGGTTTTTGTAAAAAAAGATATCATAAAATATGCAGCATATACCATCCAACAATATGTAAGAAATACTGACATAGTAGCCAATATTACCAACGATTCTTTTGCTATTATATTAACAGAGACCAATTATGAAAGTGCCAAAATTGCCGCAGAAAATGTTTGTAAAATATTGAAAGACAATTTTATAACTTATTACAACTATAAGGTGGTCATACGTACGGGGATACAGGAGCATTCCGGAAGAGATGAGGTAGAAACTTTAAAA
Source organism: Clostridia bacterium (assembly GCA_028279945.1). Classification (GTDB taxonomy): domain Bacteria; phylum Bacillota; class Clostridia; order Peptostreptococcales; family JAAYPU01; genus JAKSCF01. The sequence continues at coordinate 12,474 of JANQMT010000073.1, read as the reverse complement.
ACAGCCTGTTATTTTGCCGGGGTAGAAAGTCATGATCAAAATGAAGGTTATGAGGATGTAAGACTGGAAATGTAAAAGGGGTGACGGTATGACAAATTCAATTCCCAGAATTCCAGTATCAGTGGGTTATAATCAGCTTAAAAATGAAGCCATGAAAGATTTAATGGACATATTAAAAGGAACGCAGAATATGCCCTTAAAAAATACTGTGCAAATAAAAAGTAATGAAACAAGAAATAATGCATTAGAAAGTAACTATGGAAAAGATGGCACTCAAGCACCCGTTAAACACCAGCAGGCACCCAATAAAGATGTTTTGATTCAAACTTTAAAACAAATAGTAGAAGGTTATCAGATCAATGATCAAGGGAACCTTTTTTTGAAAACCAATAATATTCCTAAAGAATTACTGAATCAGCATGACAAAACCATAGAATTCAAAGGGGAATTTTTTAATTTTTTGAGGAACATAACACAGCAGCATTCAGGCAGCAAAACTATTGAAAATGCGGTAGCAGATGTGTTGCGAGCGTATGTAGCATTGACTTCAAAAACAAAGCATGAAAATAAAATAGCAGAAAACATAGATCAATTGATTCAATTATTGTCTTCTAAAAAAAGTGATTCACCTAACTCGCAAATCAATGAATTAAAGCAGCTTTTACAAGAAAATCAGTCTGGAAATGAGCTGAAAAATTTATTGCCTCTGTTAAAAGAAATGGCTGGGCAATATTCTAAAGAACCTAAAATCATGGCTGTTATGAATAAAATAGCAGAATCTTATGGAAAAATACAAGCTTTAGAAGATCAAGGATTTTCTTTACACAAATCCTTGAAACATTTACTGGAGCAGCTGCCTGACTCGAAATTTGCAGCCCATTTTAAAGAGTGGGACCATAAGTTTGAACAGTTGTTTTCCTTACAAGAAAATCAAGGTCAGAATGATCTGTTCCAACAACCCAAAACCGTTATGGATAAGATTATTGCCATGTTTATAAAAACAGGAACCATTGAAGATGGTGCAGACAACGAAAAAATAATGGAATGGCTGACATCTCAATTTGACAAAGATACTATGATAGAATCCTCTGAGTCGAAAAATACTTTAGAAAAAATACTATCAAAATTAATGGACAAGTCACAGCAGTTATCGGATAAAGAAGGATTGAATACGCTGACGGAAACTTTCTTAAAGGGAATGACGGCCTCTCAAGCCGGTAAACATCCTTTACTCCATTTTCTGTTGCCTATAAAGTTTGAAGATGTTCAAGCGATGGGAGAAATTTGGATTGATCCTAATGATCAGAAAGATGGAGAAGACGATAACCATGACAAAAGCAGCACCCATATGTTTTTAACTTTAAATGTAGAACAGGTAGGGAGCTTTGAGTTGGATATATTGCTTTCAGGAAAATCCATCGATATTCAATTGTATTGTCCTCCATCTATGATCCATCAGTTTTCCGACTCAGGCCATCAGATATCTCAAATCATTCAACGATCCGGATTACACCTCAATACATTTGATATGACTTTAGCAAAAAAAAATCGCCGGCTGAATGAAATATTTCCTGATAGTTTTGAAAAGAGGATGGGTGTTAATGTTAAAGCATAATATAAATCGGGATATAAACTATAAAAGAAAAGATATGAAAAATGCTGTAGCTCTTGCCTACGATAAAGATAAAGACCAATCACCGGTAGTAGTAGCAAGCGGTGCAGGCCATATTGCCCAACGCATTATTGAAGTCGCTCAGGAATCCGGTGTACCGATTTATGAGGACGAGACAGCAGCTGCTCTTTTATCACAGCTGGAGCTGGGTGAAGAAATTCCGGTAGAATTGTACGAAGTAGTAGCAGAAATATTCGCCTACATACTCAAAAAAACCACCAACCATAAACCATAGGGGCGTATACAATACGCCCCTACGAGTGTTTTCATCATAGATTATAACTTTTCCTTTTCATCCTTGATTAACTCCGTAATAGAAGTAGCCAATCCGGCAATTTTCTGTATTTCTGAAGGAATAATGATCTTAGTCGCTTTACCATCTGCCGCTTTCGTAAATGCTTCTAAGCTCTTAAGGGTAATAACCGCTTGGTCAGGGTTAGCTTCTTTAAGCATTTTTAGACCTTCTGCAGTGGCGTCTTGAACCTTCAGAATGGCCTCTGCTTTACCTTCCGCTTCCTTAATAGCGGCTTCCTTGGCAGCTTCTGCTTTAAGAATCTCAGATTCCTTTTGACCTTCGGCAACCAAAATAGCAGATTTTTTCTCACCTTCAGCTCTTAAAATGGCTTCTCTACGTTCACGCTCAGCACGCATTTGTTTTTCCATAGCTTCTTGAATATCGGCAGGAGGAATAATGTTTTTAACTTCAACACGATTGATTTTAATCCCCCAAGGGTCTGTGGCCTCATCTAAGATACTTCTCATCTTTGTATTGATGATATCTCTGCTGGTTAGCGTTTCATCCAGCTCTAACTCACCGATAATATTTCTTAGCGTAGTAGCGGTTAGATTTTCTATAGCTGAAATAGGATTATCAACACCATAAGCGTATAGCTTAGGGTCAGTGATTTGATAATAAACAACGGTATCGATTTGCATGGTAACATTATCTTTTGTTATAACCGGCTGTGGCGGAAAGTCTACCACACGTTCCTTTAAAGAAACCTTTTTAGCAATTCTATCAATGAGCGGAACCTTTACATGAAGTCCAACCGCCCATGTGGTTTGATAAGCACCTAATCTTTCCATAACATATGCTTGTGCTTGAGGGACAATTCGAATATTGGTTACTATCAAAACGATAGCGATGACGATTAGTATTATAATAACGATAGACATAAGTGTACCATCTCCTTTGTAATAAATTTAATATGATATGTTGATTCAACGTCTTAATCTGCTAAAGGTTCAACAATTACTTTAACACCTTCAATTTTTATAATCGTAACCTTTGAATGGCGTGCTATAAGTTGATTATCAACAGATTTAGCAGTCCAAACCTGACCTAAAACTTTTACTAATCCTGTTTCATATGGTCTAATATCTTCTGTAACAATACCCATTTCTCCAATCAAAGAGTCGATATTGGTTTTTTCAGCGCCAACTTTTAGCTTTTGATTGAAAAATGGACGAGTAAAATAAATTAAGACAGCAGAAGCAATTAAGAAAACAAAAATTTGCCAAACCAAAGAAAAGCCAAGGATGGCAGCAACCATTGCGACCAAAGCACCTGCTGCGAACCAGATGGTTGTTAAACCTAATGTAAAAGCTTCTATAAGAGCAAATATAACTGCAAGACCAATCCATAAATGTGTAAAGGTTAATTCATATCCAAATATCTTGATTTCCCCCCTTCATATGATGTCAAATGTCTCTTAGTATAATATATCAATAAATAATATAACATACAATCTTTTTAGTTAGTTTATCCATTTTATGCTTCAATATGACTCATTGAAAGTTTATATAATAAATACCCAACCATGTTCAAAATAAAACAAATATTGACAAATAAAATATGGAAATGATAAAATTTATATTAGTATTTACAAAGGTTAATTCCTCTTCTTTAATAATTATTAATAATCATGTGAAATCAATGCAAATTCATATGGATATTAGTAATATAAAGTTTTTAAGAGGTCATAAAGGAGGATCAATTAATGAAGAAAAGAAGGATTAAAAAATTTACTGTAGGTTTATTAACTTTTTTATTATTATCCAATTCATTAGCATTTTCACAAGCATCAGAAGACAATGGGAATAATTATCCTTTTAGCGATATTCAAAACCATTGGGCAAAAAATAGGATTATTAAGAAATATGAACAGAAAATGGTTAAAGGATATCCAACAGGAGAATTCAAACCGGACAACCATTTAACCAGAGGCGAGCTGATAACCTTAATCAATCGACACTTTGGACTAACCTCTGTATCCCAGGATAATTATTCAGATGTTCAAAATGAAGATTGGTTTAAAGATGAAGCTGCAAAGGCAAAATACTATGATTACATAGAAGACAACAAAGTAAGAGGTAAAGAAAGTGCAACTCGACTCCATGTTATGACGTTATTATCCGGTCTAATGGATATAGAGAAAGAAGATTTGAACAATAATTTTAACGATATGCAAGGGCTGACTCAAGACCAGCAAGCAATCATAGGGTCGTTTTTAGAGCTTGGTTATATCAACGGATATGAAGATGGATCCTTTAAACCTAATGAACCCATCAATAGAGCAGAGATGATTACCATAACCGATAGAATCTTAGGATATATAATAAAGAATCAAGAAGATGTGAAAGATATACCTGAAGATGCAACCGTGACCATTATAGGTAATGACATTACATTAGAGGGAAAAAACATAAAAAGTTTATATATAAGCCCAGGTGCAACAGGGAATATTACCGTAAGAGATACTATAATAGAAAAAGAATTAAAGATTGCCTCAGAAGGTAAGAAATCTAATGTTACTTTGGATAATATTAAAACAAAAAAAGTACAAATTGACCCAAAATCAAAAGGATCAGATATTATCATAAAAGGCAAAAACAACAAAATTGATATACTGGTTGTAAAAAGCAATGCAAATATAAAAGGAGCAGATGGAGATAACATTCAAGTCAATGATATTATTATCAAAGATAGTCTGCCAACTTTTAGCAATATCAAAAAGAAAAAGGATAAAGATGATAATGATGATAAACCCGAAGATAATATACCGCCTGAAATCGAAGGTATACTTACTGTTTCGGATGAAGCAATCACTTCCCTTAAGCTTAGCTGGACAAAAGCATCTGATAATCGCTCTGCCAAAAGCGATTTACAGTACCAAGTGTATTATGCACTAAATGATAATATCAGAACAATAGGTGCAATAGAAGAAAATGGGATACCTGTAGGAATTTACGAAACAGATATAAATGCCAAAACTATTACTGGGCTGACTGCTGATACAACCTATTACTTCAATATAATCGTTAAAGATAAAGCAGGGAATAAAAGCGCATATACAAGTGTCGGTGGCACTACCCATAAAGTACAAGATACAATCAGCCCAACTTTAACAGACAACGGGTTGTACCCTGACAATAGTGCCAGTCATAATAGCATACGAATAAGATGGGAAAAAGCCGCAGATAATGAGACCGTACAAGAGAAACTAGTTTATAGGGTCTACTATTCTCAAAGCAATAATATTAGAACCGTGGGTGCAATAGAAAGAAATGGAACCCCTGTTGGAGACTATGAAGCAGATATACAAGAAAAAAACATAACAGGATTGTCCCCTAATACAAACTATTTGTTTAATGTAATCGTAAAAGATGAAGCCGGTAACAAAACAGCGTATTGGTGTGTTATGGGAACTACATTAATGATTTTCTAAGTACATTGTTTTTTTAATTCGTTTAATTTATCTTGGAGGAATTTAATATTGGCTTGGTTATTATTAAGAATCTGACAAAATACATCTGCTATAAAGTCATCATAGACAAGTATATCGTTATAGAATGCAGTCCCAACATCTGAAAGTAAGAGCTCATAGCTATGTCCGCTTTTGTCTAAAGGATTCTTGATAATTAAATGATATTTTTCAAGATTCTTTATAATTTTAGTAACAGCAGCTCTGGATACAGAAGTAAGACTTGCCATTTCTGAGGGCTTAATAGGCTGGTTTAAATATATGATATCTAAATAAACCACCGCTTTGTGGTTTAAGGCATCAAATTTGTATTTTTTCATCAGCTTGTTTAAGTTTTTGTTTTGGTAATACGAATTATAAAAGATTATTTCTTTAATTAAAGTATGGATATTCATTATAAACCTTCCTCTTATTTTAAGCGTTAATATCGTTAATATATTATAGCAATTGATTAAAAAGGGTTCAATTATAATCGTTCATTTCTGTGAGAAAACAGTTGATAATTACTGCTTCAGAAAGTTTGGGTTTGCTCAGAGATCGTAATTGTTTCATGATGTTGCTGTATTTTAAATTCACTGGTATAATGTATATGATAAAGGTGCTAGACTATTTAAATTCATTTAGCTGGTATATAGGAAACAAACCAAGGGAGGAAAATATGAAAAAAATATTGACAATTTTATTATGCTTAACGCTGTTAATAAGCATGACTGCTTGCTCTGGGAAGGATATGACTCAAGGCAAAGCACCTGAAGAGATTTTGGAAGAAGCCATAACAAAAGCTGCTGAATGGGAAAACTATGAAATGGCATTAGAGACCCATATGGTAATGGATATACCGCCTCAAGGTGAAATAGAAATGAATATGACAGGCGTAGGGGTTGCATTTATTAAGCCGTTAAAAATGCACATGACAATGAGTATGGATATGCCTCAAATGGAAGAATCACAAAATATTGAACAGTACATTGTCCAAGAAGAAGACACGTTTAGTATTTACCAGAATTACGAAGGACAATGGTATAAGAACGTCATGGAAGATGAAGGCATAGAAGAATTAATGTCCGTTGATCCAATGGAAAGCATTCAATTATTTGTGAAACATATTAAGAGTGCTGAAATCGCAGAAGAAGAAAAAATAAACGATAAAGATGCTGTAAGAATAGATGTTACTGTTTCATTTGATATGTATAAAGAACTCATGGAGACCAACGGCTCCTTGGATATGAGTGCCATGTTTGGAATGGATGTCTTTGAAATGTTAGGCAACATGGGAGACTTAACCTATTCCATCTGGGTTGAAAAAGAATCCTTAAATGTTGTTAAATATCATATGAACTTAAGTGAGGCCATGAATAAAATGGCTGAAGCCATGCAAGAGATTGAAGAGGTTCCCCAAGAACTGATAGATGTTTATCAAACTTCTCAGATGGAAATGTCAGTCACCCTTTCCAACCAAAACAATGTAGAAGATTTTGAAATACCTGAAGAAGCTTTGAATGCTGAAGAAGTACCTTTTATAAACTAAGGATTTAAAAAAAATGAATTGCTGAAACATTGATACGGAAAGGAAGAATACGCCCTTTCCGTATTTTAAAATAAGTTAACAAAGTTGATGGATGATGTATAACCTTTTATCCCTTCTGTTTTTATAATAGAAGAAAAAGCGGGTGGTATAGTGATAAGGGAGATCAAGAAGAAGAAGTTCCTATTGGATAATAGGAGACCTTTTTCCAAAGCAATTGAAGATTACATGAAAGAAGTATGGCTGTCTGAGTGGATATATACTTCTAACCGATTAAGCGGAAGTGAATTGACATTAAATGATTCGCTAACCATATTAAAGGATCAATATATTTTGAGCAAAACCATAGAAGACCATTTGACCATCAGAAACCATGAAGAAGCCATCCACTATGTTAATAAAATCATTGCTTTAAGAGAATCACTAAGTATTGAGAAAATTTGGACCTTACATAATCTATTGGTATTAGAAGAAGAGGAACATTATAGAGAAAATAACCCTGTCCTTCAACATATGCAATATGTGCCGCCACACTTTAAAGACATCCCAAATTTGATGGATACCCTTTTAAGATGGTATCGTACTCAGACCAAAGAAATGAACCCAGTTTTAAGAGGCGTTTTAATGCATCATAAATTAATAGAAATTTACCCTTTTAGTCATAATACAGAAAAAACAGCCAGAGCACTAATGAATTATGAGCTGTTGAGATCAGGGCTGCCGCCAATCGATTTTGAAATGGCTGACGATGCGTATTTTAAACTGATAGCAAGGTATTTAAAAAAACAAGACCATTCAGAATTTTATGAGGCCATCTGCAAAAAAGTATACTTGAGACTGGAATTATTTTTAAGATTAACGGATAACGAAAACTGAAGACTAAGTTAATAGAGGGATAACAAATGCTGCCACAATTTATGATTTATAATATACAAGAACCTTTTACCATGCAGATCAAGCGTGTAGGCTTTCATAAAAGTCATTGGCATGACAACGCTTTTGAATTTATTTTAGTCCTTAAAGGAGCCATCAATGCTTCTTTAAGCAGTGAAAAATATGTCATGAAAGAAAATGATTTACTCATTGTGTCTGCAGAAGATGTTCATAGCTTCTCAAAAATTGAAGAAGACAATATTGTCTTGTTTTTTCAGATCAATTGTGAATACTTTCAAAATGTATTTCCAAACATTATGCAGTGGATTTTATTTGCTAATCCTATTAGCGGAGAATCTGAAAATGACCACCTCAAAACACTTCGATATTATTTGGCAAAACTGTTCTACAGCTTACCGGAGTCGGAGAATCCATTAAAAGAGCTGATACCTTTTCTTTCGTACTGTGAAAGGAACCTCCAATCGACCCATATGATTGAGAAAAAAGATGATATCACAGAAAAGCAAATGGAATTATTTTATGAAATAGATGATTATGTCTACACACATTTTACAGAACAGATTGATTTAACCAATATATCAGAATCACTGAACTATAATAAATATTATTTTTCTAACCTAATTAAAACCATAACGGGCATGAATTTTTTGGAGTACCTCAACCATGTTCGTGTATTAGCAGCTGAAAGGTTTTTAATATCCACTGATAAGAAAATCTCTGAAATCGCTTATGATTGCGGGTTTTCAGATATCCGTTCATTAAATCGGTATTTTAAAAAATGGTATTCATGTACGCCCAATGAATATAAAAAATTGAACAATAAACTGTCCGCTCTTAAAGAAAAGTCAGTGGTGTACACATTAAATAACCCTAAGGTTAAAGAAAAGCTTGATTCTTATATTTCTAAGCTAGAAAAAATTAAAACCGTCAACCTGGAAGAAAATAAAAACCTACAAAATTGGGACATGCCAACACTGAACCATTTAGATGAATCCGGTGCTGTCATCATTGAGCAAAAACAATGGATGCTGCAAGAAGTCATCAAAGAATGTAACTTTGAAAAAGTGCTTTTTAATCAACCTTGTGAAAATGACATTAAGAGTAAAACAGCGCCTCAAGTCATAAAAAATTGCTTAGAGGGAAAAATAAAAGATATTCATTTGCTTGGAGAGAATGGTTTGTTTACCGATACCGGTATAAAAAAACCGGCATATTTCGCTTTTTTTCTGTTATCAAAAGTTTCAAAAAAATTGATACATCATGAAGATGGGTTTACAGTGGGGCAAAATGATTGCGGTATTCAAATTCTTCTATATAATCCATCACGGGATACTTCTGAGAATTATTTGGCATTTAAAATTGTATTGAAAAATATACAAAATGACTATAAAGTAAAGAAATATTATTTAGACCAAGAAAATGGAAATGCAGAGTTCTATATTAAAAAACTTGGAAACTCTTCTTACTTATCCTCAGAAGATATAGAATTGATCAAAAAAATTACTTTTCCAAAGGTTCGTTTTGATGAAATAAAAAACCACAGCAATATTACCTTTTTTGAAAATCTTCCTTTTCAAAGTGCAATTTTAATAACCCTGGAAAAAAACTAACCACAAAAAATTGCATGAAAATACTCAAAAATTGAAAAGAAGATTATCTGAAAATTGTGTATTATTGAGATAACGAATAAAACATATATGAAAAAGGCTGAATTCTTAGTGAATATATGAGTGAAAGGAAGAAGAAAATGAAGAAGATACTTATTTTAGGTGTGGGTGCTCAAGGTTCTACAGTGGCACAACGTATGGATGAAGAACCAAATGTATCAGAAATTATTTGTGCCGATTACGATAGAACTGCTGTTGACAAATTAGTAAATATACTGAATAAAGGAAGAGGGGTAACAGTAGATGCAACTAAAGTTGAGAATATTATTGAGATCGCAAAAGGTGTAGATTTAATCGTCAATGCACTTCCTATTAAATATGCCAATACTGTAATGGACGCGGCTATAGAGGTAAAAGCAAATTACCAAGACTTTGCTGCCGGCGATGTGCCCGGCGTTGACTGGATAGAGAATGTTAAAAAAATGTATACTGAAATTGGAAATCGCTTTAAAGCAATCGGTAAACTTGCTTTAATCTCTACAGGATCTGCTCCCGGAACAATCTGTGTTGCTTCCCGTTACTCCATGCGTTATTTGGATACTTGTGATAGTATTACAATGTGTGTATTCGAAGGCGTAAAGGCTAAGCGCTTCTTACCATTTTGGTGGTCGCCTGTAACAGCTTATGGTGACATGTCTGAAGAAGCAGTTGCATATATCAATGGAGAACTGGTTTATACGGAACCATTCAGCGATCCTATATATAGAAAATTTGACTGGTACGATAAAGAAGTTAAATTTATTGAGCATGCGCATGACGAACCATTGATCATGGGCATCAACTCAAAAGAATGCTTTAAAGGCGCACAAAATATTTATTTTAAATATGGTGGTTTCGGAGTAGAATTTGCTGAGCCATTATATAAAATGGGAATGCTTTCAACTGAACCGGTTGAGATTGACGGAGCTACAGTTATTCCTAAAAACCTTGCAATAAAATTAACACCTTCTGCGCCAAAGTTCAAAGAAGAAATTCAAGAAATCCTGGACGAAGGACTGGAATATGATACGGGTGCGATGCTCATCGAGTCTGTTGGAATGAAAGCCGGTAAAAAAGTAATGGTTGAAACATATGTAAACGCCCCAGGTTGTGTAGAATCTTTTGAAAGATCCGGTCTTTCGGGAGAAATGTACCTAACGGGTCAAGGCGGAGCTATGTTCACAAAGCTGTTTGTAAATGACCAATTTGATCAAACCGGACTCATCTCATCAGATATGCTGACAGATGAACAGGTAGATACCTATATGGGATATGCGAAAAATTTGGATATTACATTTGAGGCTACGGTTAAAGAACTATAAGAAATAAATAAAAAGTTGCAGTCAGTATGGATTGCAACTTTTTTTAATGTTTATCATTATTGATATGGATGGCAACATTATTATGCCTGCATTTAATTTATCTATTAATCTCAATATTTTACCAAGAAAAGATTTTTTAAAATGAGTACTTGGTGTTATAAAACGTCTCAGAAAGCATGGTTACCATAACCGCTTTAATGGTGTGCAGGCGGTTTTCTGCTTCATCAAAGACGACGGAATGTTTACTTCTAAACACTTCATCAGATACTTCACATATGTCTAAACCATATTGTGCCTGCATGTCTTTAGCAAAATTTGTTTCCATGTCATGAAAGGCCGGCAAACAATGCATAAAGAGCACATCAGGGTTTTCAGATTTCTTCAGCATTTCCATTGTAACTTTATAGGGAGAAAGTTGTGAGACTCGTTCTTCAACCAAATGCTCCTCACCCATAGATACCCAAATATCGGTATAGATGGCATCGGCACCCTTAATATCATCTGCATTCTCAGTAAATTGAAGCTTACTGCCGGTTTCATCTGCAATCTTTTGAATTTTATCTACCATAGCAGAATCCGGAAATAATGCCTTAGGTGCTAAAGAAGTAAAATTCATCCCCATTTTAGCACAACCGATCATCAAGGAAATCGCCATGTTATTCCTGGCATCACCAACAAATACAAAGTTAACATCATTAAGCGGTTTATCAATATGCTCAGAGATGGTTAAAAAATCTGCTAAGATTTGTGTAGGATGATAATCATCTGTCAAACCGTTAAAAACAGGTACCCCTGAAAACTTGGAAAGCGCTTCCACCGTGCTTTGTTCATAGCCCCTAAATTCAATACCGTCATACATACGCCCCAGAACTTGAGCCGTATCTTCAAAAGATTCTTTCTTTCCTATTTGGCTGTCCTTCATGCCTAAAAAAGTGACACCTGCGCCCTCATCCATAGCACTGACTTCAAAAGCACACCGTGTACGGGTAGAGGTCTTTTCAAATAGGAGAACAATATTTTTACCTTCTAAAAGATTATCTTTAATTCCTTTTTTCTTCTTTTCTTTTAAAAGTTTAGCCGTATCGATTAAAAATTGAATTTCTTCTGTTGAATAATCCAGTAGTGTTAAGAAGCTTCGTCCTAATAAATTAATGGACATGTTACTTCCCCCCCTCAATATTATTTAAAGCTGTTTTGGCCTGTTCAATCATATATTGAACGCTTTGACTGGATGTGGAACCAAAAGATTGCTTGGCTTCTACACAGCTTTCGATGCTGATTTTCTCATATATATCTGTATCAAATTTATCCGAAAAACCTTTTAGCTCTTCCATGGATAAGTCTTCAATAGCCTTGCTGTTTTCGATGCAGAAAAGAACCATACGACCGATTATCCCGTGACATTCTCTAAATGGAATCCCTTTAGATACCAAATAGTCTGCTGCATCTGTTGCGTTCATAAAACCGGTTTTAGCGGCATTGTACATATTGTCTTTCCTTACCGTCATGGTTTCAATCATTTGAATAAAAATAGCCAAAGAATTTTTAATGGTTTCGACGGTATCAAACAATGGCGGCTTATCTTCCTGCATATCTTTGTTGTAGGCTAGAGGAAGCGACTTCATAATGGTTAAAATATTCATAAGGTTTC
>JANQMT010000151.1:0-22457 GCA_028279945.1 Clostridia bacterium | reverse complement strand
AGCTTTAATGACACCGGTTGCGGTGCTACCTTTAGCGGCACTGCTATTAAGATTAGGTGCCGGTGTACCCGGTATTGAAGGTGTATTTGCAGAAATTATTTTAAAAGCCGGAGCAGGGGTTTTTGACAATATGTCACTTATTTTTGCCATTGGTATTTCTTTTGGATTGGCAAAAGGCAATCATGGTGCGGCGGCTTTAGCCGGAGCGGTGGGATACTTTGTTACAACCAATGTATACACAGTTATTAATCCTGACATTAATACGGGCGTATTTTCCGGAATTGTTGTGGGTCTTATGGCAGGTTGGTTATATAATAAGTACCATAACATTAAATTGCCTGAATGGTTGGGATTCTTTGGAGGTAAAAGATTCGTACCCATCATATCATCTGTTGCAGCCATCTTTTTAGGACTTATATTTGGTTTTGTTTGGCCTTCTATTCAAGCTGTTTTAGATGCTTTCGGTAATGCAATCGTTACTTCCGGAGGAGTAGGCCAGTTTTTCTATGGTTTTGGTAATCGACTATTAATCCCGTTTGGACTTCATCACATATTGAATTCAATATTTTGGTTTACCCATGGCGAGTTTGTTAATGCAGCAGGAGAAGTCATAAGAGGAGATTTGCTAAGATTCTTAGCCGGAGATCCTAGTGCGGGTGTATTTATGGCTGGTTTCTTCCCTGTAATGATGTTTGGACTACCTGCAGCAGCGTTAGCTATGTATACGACAGCGAAAAAAGAATATCGAGCTGCAATAGGGGGGGCGTTGTTTTCAGTAGGGTTTACATCTTTCTTGACAGGTATAACCGAACCTCTGGAATTTATGTTTATATTCTTAGCGCCTGGTTTATATGTCATACATAGTATTTTAACAGGGCTGGCATTAGTAGCAGCGAATATGTTGGGCATACTTCATGGATTTGGTTTTTCCGCAGGATTTTTTGATTATGTCATCAACTTCAATCTTGCATCTAAACCCATCTTACTATTAGGTTTAGGACTTGTATTTGGGGTCATTTATTATGTGGTATTCGTATTCTTTATTAAGAAGTTTGATTTAAAAACTCCGGGCAGAGTAGATGATTCAGGTCAAGGTATAGAAGAATTGATTAGTGAAATGGGCGTTAGCGGTTTAGCACAAGAATATATAGTGGCATTAGGCGGCAAAGAAAATATTGAGGACGTTAATGCATGTATTACACGCCTCCGATTAAATCTGGGAAGTGCTTCAAAAGTAGATGAAGAACGACTTAAACAATTAGGCGTTACCGGTGTCCTTATACCCAATGAAAAGAACATTCAAGTTATTGTAGGAACAAAAGCAGAGATTATTGCAGAAGAAATGGATAGTCTGCTTTTAAAGAAAACTAAGAACTAAATACTAAGATGTGGGAGAGAGAATTCTCTCTCCTGCTTTATAACTTTTGTAGAATCTCAAAAAATTTTGTATAATTATAGGTAGTAAGTAGGATGGGAATAAAAACAGCCTTTAAATCTATTCCCATGCCACGTATTACCTTGATGGAGGTACTAGGTTATGAAGATATTTAAAAACAGCAAAATCATTACTGAAGAGCAAGTGCTTGAAGGTTATTGTTTGGTTTTCAATGAAAAAATTGTAGACATTACAAAAGATATTTCGCCATATCAAAATGCAGAAATCATTAATATGGATGGGAAATATATTGCTCCCGGACTAATCGACATTCATATTCACGGTGCCGGAGGAGCAGATACTATGGATGGTGAGGAAGAGGCATTGATTAGAATATCAAAAGAGGTTCTAAAATGCGGTGTAACCGGCTTTTTACCTACTACCATGGCCATGAGTAAAGACGATATTGTAAAAGCACTGGAAGTAGTCAAGTCCACGATGCATCATCCCCATAGGTGTGGGGCAAGAATTTTGGGCGTACATTTAGAAGGGCCTTTTATTAATTCTGAACGTAAAGGGGCACAAAATTCAAGATATATACAAAAACCTGATATCACTTTAATCAAAGATTATTTAGACATAATTAAAATCATTACATATGCTCCGGAGGAAGACGAGGATCTCAAATTTACGAAAGAGATATTAAATCATACAGATATTGTTTTATCCATTGGGCACTCCATATGTGATTTTGATACAGCATTAAAAGTATATGATATGGGTGTACGACATATCACCCATTGCTTTAATGGCATGAATACTATGCACCATAGAAATCCAGGTATTGTCGGAGCAACAATCGCTCGAGATTTTTATACGGAATTTATTGCTGATGGTATACATTCCAATTTAGAATTGTTAAAAGCTTTTATTAAAAATCGGGGCATCAATACTTCTATTCTTATCACAGATAGCATGATGGCAGGTTGTTTAAATCCCGGTGAATATATGCTGGGCGGGCAAAAAGTATATGTGGATGATCGTTCTGCAAGGTTAAAAGATGGTACTTTGGCAGGAAGTATTCTGAGAATGGATAAGGCTGTGAGGAATGTTATTTCAGATAAGATTGGTTTAGTCGATGCAGTGAAAATGGCGTCTTTAATTCCTGCAGAATCTATTGGCATCCATAAGGAAAAAGGTTCAATCAAAATTGGAAAAGATAGTGACTTTACTATTTTTGATGAAAAGATGCAAGTCAAGTCTGTATACATAGATGCTGTGGAGGTATATAGTGAAAATTATTAAAGTAAAAGATATTCAAGCATTAAATAAAAAAGCAGCATATTTGGTTGCATCTCAAATTATAGAAAAACCAAATTGTGTACTGGGGTTAGCTACAGGCTCTACGCCTATAGGGACGTACCAGGAATTAATCAAGCTTTATAATGACGATATTATAGACTTTAAGGAAGTCATAACCTTTAATTTAGATGAATATATAGGGTTACCTAATACAAACCCACAAAGTTATGCTTGGTTTATGAATCGACATTTATTTGACTTTATTAATATATCCGATAACAATGTACATATCCCTAACGGAATGGCGGAAGACATAGGCAAAGAATGCATGGAATACGAAGATCAAATAAAAAAAGTTGGGGGTATTGACCTGCAGGTAATGGGGATTGGCAGAAATGGACATATCGGATTCAATGAACCGGATGTCATGTTTGAAAACTTAACCCATGTTGTTGAATTGGATGAACAAACAATTTTGGACAATTCCAGATTTTTTAATAGCTTAGAGGATGTTCCTAAAAGAGCGATTAGCATGGGTATAAAAACCATCATGAATGCAAGAAAAATTTTATTACTTGCAACAGGTGAGAAAAAAACAGAAATTGTGCATGAAATGATTTATGGCAGAATTAGTTCTAATGTGCCGGCAACCGTATTACAGTTACATCCCAATGTTATCGTTTTAGTTGATGAAGCAGCTGGCAAGCTGATTAAGGAGGGTTAGATGTTAGGGTTATTTCAGAGCGGAAAAAAAATAAATGTAAAAGCTCCTGTTGACGGGAAAGTGATTTCTTTGGATGAAGTACCGGATGAAGTGTTTTCTAAAAAAATGGTAGGCGATGGATGCGCTATAATTCCATCCAACGACGGTCTCATTTCATCTCCGATAGATGGAGAAATCCTTCAGATTTTCAAAACCAATCATGCTATTGGGATTAGAAGTCATGCCGGCGCAGAAATATTAATACATATAGGAATAGATACTGTTGATTTAGAAGGAAAGGGCTTTGAAAGAAAAATTGAATCTAAAAATCCGGTTCATATTGGGGATGTGATTATTCAAGTAGATATGGATTATTTAAGAAGCTGTAATAAGCCAACAGTGACACCGGTGGTGGTTACGAATTCCAATGTTTTTGAAGTCATTAATATTAAGCAGGGTAATGTTAAAAAAGGTGATACCATTATGACGGTTAAAAAAATAAGGAGGTAAATGCTGCATGAAGAAAGGTTTCTTGAGTAATAAGACAGGTCTGCATGCAAGACCTGCGTCTCTACTCGTACAATTGGCACAAAAGTTTGAATCTGATATTAAAATATATAGTAACGGGGCAGAGGGAAATGCAAAAAGCATTATGGGCATTATGGCTATGGGCATTTTAGGAAACTCTGAAATTGATATTTGCGCAAATGGAGCAGATGCGGAAGCAGCAGAAGAAGCAATAAAACATTTTATCGATCATATTAAAGATTAACAAGGAGGCCGCGATGATTTTAGAGGTATGTGTGGATTCTTTGGAATCTTCTGTTTATGCGGATAAAGGAGGTGCCGACCGGATAGAGCTCTGTGCTGATTTGAAGCTTGGGGGGACGACCCCTAGTATTGGGTTGGCGAAACTGGTAAGAGAATATGTTTCGTGTGATGTATATGCAATGATTCGCCCGAGAGATGGAGATTTTGCTTATAACGAACATGAAATATTGACGATGAAGGAAGATATTGCTGAATTGATGCCCTATGTAGATGGGTTTGTATTTGGTGCTTTAAAATATGAAGGGGTTTTAGATATAAATGTGATGTCAGAATTGATAGCTTTGACTGGAGAAAAAGGCGTCACGGTACATAGAGCTTTTGATTGTACCATCGATATATATAAGGCTTATGACGAATTAAAAGAACTTGGAGTGGATAGAGTTTTAACAGCAGGCGGCTATAATAAAGCTTATGAAGGCATAAAAGTCATTCAAAAACTGGTTGAAATAGAAGGCCCCACGGTCATGGCCGGCTGTGGTATTAATAGTGAAAACGTAAGGGAGATCATTGAAGCTACAGGTGTAACGGAAGTACATCTCTCTGCTGCAAGTACAAGAAGTACAAAAATGAGATATCAAAATCCTGCTTTAAAAATGGGAAGCGACTCCGATGAGAGTAGTATTCGATATTGCAATATTGAAAAAGTCAGAAAAATGAAATCGGTTTTATCGAATGATAAACCACCAGCTTAGCTGGTGGTTTTCTTTATATTACAAGACTTAGCTTAAAAGTGATAAATTAACGTAAGGTGAATTTATCAAAGAAATATTGACATTTAATTGAACATCGTATATCATATATGATATACGATGTTCGGAGGTAAATATAATGTTATTTTCTACTAAGTCAGACTATGTATTGAAAGTTCTTAAGGGCAAAATTCTTGAGGGAGAATATGCTCCTGGAAGCAGTATCGTTATAAGTAAAGTCGCAGAAGAGCTTGACATGTCCAGTATCCCTGTTAGAGAAGCAATAAAAAGATTAGAAAGTGAAGGTCTGGTTGAATTTCATCCCCACAAAGGTGCTAAGGTAACTTCTTTTAACATAGAACAACTAGATGAAGTAATTCATATTAGATCAGTTCTAGAAGGGTATGCTTGTGCTATGGCTGCAGCAAATCTAACCGATAAAGATATTAGTTATTTAAGAGAACTTAACGAAGAACTTATGCTTCTAATGGAAGCTGGAGATGATGAAAAATTCACAGAACTAAATGTTGAATTTCACAAATATATCTATGATAATTGTCCATTAACAAGAATCAATGAGATGATCAGCACATTATGGGATGGAGGAAAGTTCACTAAGTCGGTTTTTGCATATTATCCTGAAAACATGAAAAGGTCATGTGAAGAACATTCTAAGATCATTGACGCTATTGAAGCTAAGGACTTAGAATTGGTGGAAAAACTAATGCGTTCTCACAAATTTAAAACAAAGCATTATTTAGAAAAAATATTAAGGTAGGTTGAAATGAGAGAAAATCTAAAGATTACAACTGGAATTATTTCCGTTATTCTTGCATTGTTTCACTTCTCTTATATATCTGGCATTGTCGCTATGTCCACAATGACACTTAGGGTAGTGCATATTACCCTCATGATGATTCTAGCCTTTATAGGATTTATATACCAAAGCGAAGAGGCTGCTCCCAAAATTGTTTTATTCTCTGTTATGGGTTGTATTCTAAGTGGTCTAACCGGTGGCTATATATTATTAAGATGGGAGACTATTGTAACATCAGGGGGGCTAACTACTGCACTTGATGGATACATGGGGTCGATAATGATACTTACACTCATTGTAATAACCTATAAAATGATAGGCAAGTCCCTGGCAATTATTGTAGCTTTGTTCAGTATTTACCCATTCATAGGACAATATTTATTCGGAGTATTTAGAATACGAACTTATTCATTCGAACGAATATTTACATTTCTTTATTCAACCACTCAAGGGATATTCGGGATTCCTCTGGGAGTCGCAGCAAGTTATATTATATTTTTTTGTATCTTCGGTGCTTTTTTAGGTACCTTTGGTGTGGGCGACTTTATGTTTAAGCTCAGCCAAAAGGCAACTAACGGACTTGTGGCTTCCACGGCTAAGACTGCAATTGCATTTAGTACATTTATGGGAATGATTTCTGGTACTGCTGCTGGTAACGTAGCGGTTACAGGCTCTTTAACTATTCCCATGATGAATAAGTCGGGTTACAAGCGTCATGAGTCTGCTGCTGTTGAAGCAGTTGCATCAACCGGTGGTCAAATAATGCCGCCGATAATGGGGGCTGCGGCATTTATTATGGCTGAAATGACAAGTACGGAATACAGCGTAATCATGAAGTCGGCTATAATACCTGCAATCCTATTCTTCTCTTCTATATATATTATTGTTCACCTAATATCTTTAAGAGACAATATAGATACAGGCGTTAATAGAAATGATGAAGATGCTAACATATTAAGTTTAATTAAGTCTGACGGGTACTTGTTATTTCCGATTATTACGTTGATACTATTTATGGTTACCGGATATTCACCCCTTAAGTCAGCCCTTTATTCCATTGGTATTATGTTGATATTGCACTTAATAGTAAAACGTGAGTTCTCTAAAACCTTTTTAGTAAAAGTGTACAACGCTATAGTAGATGGTGCTAAGAGTACTATGTTAATATCTATTGCATGTGGCGTATCGGGAATAATAGTAGGTGTTATTTCTATTACGGGAGTTGGTTCTAAGCTATCATCAATTATTATTGATGCATCGGGAGGAAACTTATTTATAGCATTACTGCTCACTATGGTTACTTCAATAATACTTGGTATGGGACTGCCTACTACTGCGGCTTACCTTATCCCGGTTTCGGTTATAGCTCCGGCACTGGTTCAAATGGGAGTCCCCTTACTAACAGCCCATATGTTTATATTTTTATTTGCTTGCGTGTCGACTATTACTCCTCCGGTTGCCTTAGCTTCATATGTTGCAGCCGGTATCAGTGAAGCTGATATTAATAAAGTTGGTTGGACAGGATTTAGATTTGCTACAGCGAGTTATATTTTACCATTTATGCTTGTATATAGTCCTGCAATTATGTTATCCGGAGATATCCTAAGTAACATACTGGCTGTAATCTCAGGTTTTGTCACTATATATTGCATCGCTGTATCAATCGTTGGATATTTTAATAAGAAATTATCCAATGCATTTCGGATAGCTATGCTGGTTATTGGTCTTGCAATAGTAAAAAATAATATGGTGAGTAATATAGTGTCCTTGATAATATTTACCATATTAACATATAGTAGTTTAAAAAATAAAGGAGTCAAAAAATGAGTAAAATATGGAAAAATGATAATTGGCTAGTATCGGAATATAATTTTAAACACGATGGTATTACAAAAAAAATTGCAAAGGATTTTAAAATCCATGATGCAACATTAAGAGATGGAGAGCAAACACCCGGAGTTGTGTTTAGAAAAGATGAAAAGGTAGAAATTGCACGACTATTATCAGAAGCCGGGATTCATCGCATAGAGGCAGGAATGCCTGCAGTATCTAAAGATGATAGGGATGCGATTGAAGAAATCAAAAAAAGAGGTTATAAATCTGAAATTCTTGCCTTTGCTAGAGCCACAATCGGGGATATAGAATTATGTAATGATTGCGGTGTGGATGGTGTTGTAATTGAAGTGCCTATAGGTAAGCCTAAACTTGAAAATCAATTCGGGTGGACGGTAGATAATGTAATAGAGAAAAGTTTGAAAACCATTGAAAGAGCTAAACAATTAGGGCTTTATACCGTTTTCTTTCCTTATGATACTACCCGTGCAGATGAAGATGATTTGACTAAACTTATTTCAGCAGTCACTGCTAATGTTTCTCCTGACTCTATTGGTATCGTTGATACGATGGGTTGTGTTAACCGTATTGGTCTTGATTACCTCATGAATAAGTTCAGATCAGAATGTGATTTAGAATTAGAATTTCACACTCATAACGACTTCGGTCTTGGTGTTGCCAATAGCATACATGCTATATTAAATGGTTTTAACACGGTTCACGGTTGTGTTAATGGAATGGGAGAGAGAACAGGCAATGCTTCCATTGAAGAAATAGTTGCAGTTATGAAAATGTTATATGGAGTTGATCTTGGAATAGATCTAAGAAAGTTAATTGAAGCATGTGATTTTGTACAAAAAGCAAGCGGCTTTAAACTTGCTGTGAATAAACCTATTCTTGGTACCGCAAATTACATTAGAGAGTCAGGAATTGGTGTTGAATGCCTATTCAATTCACCACTTACCATGTTTGCTACTAACCCTTCCTACTATGGCAAGAACTCTAAAATGGTTCTAGGTAAGAAGAGTGGAATAGCATCAATTGAGATAGTTCTTAAAGACAATAATATTATACTGGATGATCTTGACAAGAAAAAAGCAATCCTTGGGGATGTTAAACAATTTGGAACTGATATGAAGCGTAATGTTACCAATGAAGAGTTTTTAGAGATACTTAAAAAATATATATAGGAGGGATAAAATGTTTGCAAATAATGACATCTTAAGAGATGCAATAGATATGCACATCCATGTTGGCCCTGACTATACGCCAAGATACGGTGATGCCATGAAACTGGCAAAAGAAGCAAAGGCTGTTGGAATGAAAGCAATTATTATTAAAGGACACCTAATGCAATCTGCTACTGCTGCCCACGAAGCAGATACTCAAATTGAAGATATCAGAGTATTTGGAGGTGCTGCTTTAAACGATTGTAATGGTAGATTTAATCCCAGGAACGTCGAGGCAATTGCTAAATCCGGGGGTAAAATGTTTTGGTTGCCTACTGTTGATGCTCAGTATGCAATAGATAAGGCTAAGGAAAGCCACTGGATTGGACACTATATTGACGGTTCTGTGTTTGGACATGATAGAAAAGGACTATGCATCTTAGATGAAAAGGATAATATTAAAAAAGATGTATTGAAAATCATTGATATTTGCAAGAAATATGATGCTATTTTAGGCACCGGTCATATATCACCCAAGGAATCCCTAGCTCTTGCTAAGGCATGTAAAGCAAGAGGTTTTACTAAACTAGAAGTTACCCATGCCAATGCTTGGTTTGAGGATTTCACTATTGATGTACTCAAGGAACTTGTTAGTCTTGGCGCATTTATTTCTATGGCATATGGCGTATGTTCAATGCAAAACGGTGGACAGCATCCAAAGGAAATAGTTGATGTAATAAAGGTGATTGGAGCTGAAAATTGTATTCTTATTACCGATTATGGGCAAGTCATTCATCCTTCTCCTTCAGAAGGATTAAGAGTTTATTGCAGTATACTTATGCATTTTGGAATAACAAGGGAAGAAATAGATTACATGATTAGAGTAAATCCAGCTAAATTGTTGGGTTTATAATAAAAAAAATTAAGGAGAGAGAAATGAAAAAATTATTAAGTATGGTTATGGTGCTAATGATGGTTACATTAGCAGGTTGTAGTTCCCAGACTACACAACCCACACTTTATAATCTAGCTACAGCAAGTGTTGGTGGAGCATTCTATCCTATGGGACAAGCTGTTGCAACAGTAGTTAATGATAATACAGATGTTGTTGAATTAACTGCCGAAGTATCTAACGGTTCCGTTGAGAACCCAAGATTAGTTGATTCTGGCGAAGCTAGTATAGGCATTACTAATGCTAATTTAGCGATCCATGCTATCAATGGGACAGGCCCATACGAAAAACAATTGAATATATCTGCTATCGGTAACCTTCATCCCAGTGTTCTTCATATCGTAACTACTGAAGGTTCTGGAATTGAGACAATTGCAGACCTTAAAGGTAAAAGATTAGCGGCTGGACCTGCTGGTGGTGGTTCTATTGCTATGCTTGAAGTTATGTCAGAATATTATGATATGACTATTGAAGATATTGAATCTAGTTATTTGTCATATTCTGATGGTTTCTCTCAATTGTCAGATGGTAATGTAGACGCTGCAATAGCGCTAAGCGGATATCCAGCAGGAGCTGTTCTAGAAGCCTCAACCACAAGTGATTTGGTATTTATAGAATTAGGTGATGATATTATGGCTGAATTATTAGCTGATAATCCTGCTTACTCTAATATTGTAGTTCCTGCTAACGTATATAAATCAGCAGCTGATATTAGTATGGTTGGTGTCAGAAACATGCTTGTTGTAAACAATGATATACCAGAGGATGATGTATACGAAATTACTAAAGCTCTTTATGGTAACCTGGAGAGTATGTATAAGATTAATGAGACCTCTAATCAGATGATTCCGGAAACTGTTTTAGAAACTGTTATTCCGCTACATCCTGGTGCACAAAAGTACGCTGATGAAGTGAAAAAATAACATAAGTTTTCATGTACCCACAATATCCTTCGATATATGCCAACCTTCAGTTTTGAGGGTTGGCATTATTCAACTATACAAATATTGCAGATATCTTTAGGACTTGCTGAACAAATACGTATTATTTTTTTTAAAAATTCTTTTTATAGAGGGTTTTTTTAGTGTCATTATGAAGGATACATACATATATTATATCGAGAGAAAAAGATAAAATAATGTCGAAACAAGGAATAATAGAGCATAGTACAAAATGAAAAGTATTTATTCAATCAGGTTCAAAACATGATGCCGGTTAACTCAGAAAGATAGGAGGTATCCAGAGGAATGAACAAAAACAAATTAATTTTTAATGAGTTGTTAAATGACGTGGAATCTGCATTCAAAAAACTGAATGAACTTATCAGCGTTGATGATTTTTGCAGCTGTGAAGCTTACCCATTACAACAATTTGTAGAATTAAAGTTAAACCTAAGTACCGTAAGAGATACTCTAAACCAATTGGTATTTCGAGAAATAAATGCTGGATATTCCAACTATTTTGATGTATTAAATACTGCTAAAATCAATGCCGATGTAGCAATAAGTTTAATTGAAGTATTGATTCATACAAATCCTTGCTGCAATGGTAATGAAATATGTAATGTTTTGAATATAGTCGGAAGAATTAATACGGAGCTGTGCCTATTAGTAGCGAATTTAGTCTTTTTAACTCACGTGGACAGTAAAAAATGTAAATGTTGCTGCCAATAATCGTTAAAGTGGCAAAACGTTTACACCTAAATGAACACCTCAACCATTAAAATACCTGCCTTTAAACCTTTAGGTGGCATCCTGCGCTAGATGCCACCTAAAACCTGTATTCCTATACATCATACTACCTACAGTTTGCTAACAAACGTCCTGTTTGTTCACGATTTTTATAGCCCATCTACCATCTAAATTTTCTAACATTTTTCGATAATCTGATTTAGTGGTCCATAAATTAAATAAATAATTGAGGATTTAATCAAGAAGTTAACAGGAGTTGGCTTTTTTGATGCTCTTTTTCCTTTATTAATTTTGGATAATAAAAAAATAAGTAATTAGAAATAATAAAAAAGATCTTTACAGAACGAGAAACATAGTGTACTATATACATAGTGCACTAGAGAAGAGTACGGGAGGAGGATTCTATGAATTTTGATAACAGCACTCCGATTTATCTGCAAGTCATTAATAAGATAAAGACAGATATTATAACCGGTGAACTGAATCCTGGGGATAAGATGCCTTCTACACGCGATTTGGCAAAAGAGTTGGGGATTAATCCCAATACAGCATCTAGAGTATACAAAGAGATGGAGCTTTTAAATTTATGTTTTACAAAACGAGGACTGGGCACATTTATTACAGAATCCAACGATGTTGTAGATACAATAAAAAATGAAATGGCAAATCAATTAATAGATGATTTTGTTGAAGGTATGAAGAAACTGGGAATGCCATATGATGAGATGGTAAAGCTCATCTTAACCAAAAAAGATAAAGAGTAAATAACCATAAAGGAGGTTTTCGATATGGAATATATTTTAAAGGCAGACCGCTTGACGAAAAAGTATTTTAATAAAGTGGCATTAAAGGATGTTTCTATTGAGTTTGAAAAAGAAAAAATATACGGACTGTTAGGACCTAATGGAAGCGGTAAAACAACTCTAATGAAGGTAATAGCAGGGTTGCACAAGCAGACATCGGGAGAAGTATTGGTAAACGGAATATCAGTATCTTATAAAACAAAAAAAGACGTTGTATTTATGCCTACGGAAGACTTTTTATATCCTTGGATGAAAGTAAAATCCATTATGAAGTACTACAAAGATATGTATCCGGATTTTAATTTTGAAAAATCAAAGGAGCTGATTAAAAAGCTTGAAATAAATATGGAAAACAAAGTATCAGAACTTTCCACCGGATTAAAAGGCAGGTTAAAAGTTGCTTTGGCGATTTCAAGAAATGCATTGATTTACCTATTTGATGAGCCATTAAATGGATTGGATCCTATATCCAGAGAAATGGTGTTGAACACGATTACAGAAATCATAAACGAAAATAAAGTCATCATTATATCCAGTCATTTGGTTAGTGAATTGGAAACTTGTTTGGATGAAGTGATTTTTTTGAAGAATGGGATGATTGAACTTCAAGGAGATGCAGAGAAGATTCGTTCCGAAAAAGGAAAATCAATTGAAGGGCTGTATAAGGAGGTTTACTAAGAAATGTTTGATCTGATTAAATATGAGTTTATAAGAAAATATAGAATGTTTATGGTTGTTTGCATTACAACGATAATTGCAGGGATAGCTATAAGTATTAGGTTTGGTGAGAGCGGATTCCCTCTATTTTCAGGACTGTTAGCTGTGGGATTGTTTGTACTTTACGCCGTGGATATTGTTATGATGTATAGTCAAGATATCAATAAAAAAACAGGCTATATGATATTTATGACACCAAACAGCGGTTATGCCATTATCGCTTCAAAGGTTATAACTGCACTATTAGAGGGCTTGGGAATGTTGGTTTTCTTTATTTTGGCGATGACTATAAACGGATTAATGATTTTCGGGCCAGGTGAACTGTTTGAAATTAGTTTTTGGAATATTGATATACCCTATCAACAGATCGTAACGAATCTATTTATTATATTAATGACTGCCCTGCTGTTTGCCATTCAATTTCTATTAACTATTTATTCGGCCATAACCATAAGAAAAAGCGTTCTGTCAAATGTAAAATTCAAAGGGTTGATCAGCTTTGCAATATTTCTGTTACTGAATTATGTGATCGAAAAAATCTATACTATACCTTACGAAATTATGAATCTTTCCAAATATGAACATATGACGGTCATCCCTCCGGCCGGTGAGGTGTTAAAAGTTTTAACACCACTCATGCTGACTTCTATTGTTATCGGTCTGGTATTAACAGCTGTATCGGGATATTTATTGGAAAAGAAAATTAACTTGTAAGTTTGGCTGCATTCATATTGAAAAGTACTTCTAGGGCGTATTACATACGCCCTAATTTTTTTGACAATTATAGGTACTTAGCTCTTTAATTTGACTTTATGTTGCTAAATAATATAAATTATTATTATCAGCAATATTAAGGAGTGTTCATTTTTGGTTTCAAAGATAATAAAAATAATGGCTTGTCTTACATTGATATGTGCTATTATTTCCTTGGTTAATATATATGATTTTAACGATAAATTTAATAGTCAAGAGCCTGCATGGGCTTACTTGAAAAAATTTGATTATCATTTTATTGCTATTGTTCCGGAAGAGAAGGGGACAAGTATACACTTACTAAAAGAAGGTATCGATAAAGCGGATAAGGAGTTTAATATTGTAACCGAAGTATACACAGCAACCAGTATTGATGAACAGATGGAAATTATTCGAATTGCTCAATTGGCTCAAGTAGATGGTATTTTACTTTGGCCTGCCGGTAATAGTGGTTTTACGCAAATGGTTAATGAAACGGTTGAAAAAAATATACCGGTGGTTTTAGCTTCAGTGGACAGCCCCAGCAGCCGTCGAAACAGCTTTATCGGCTTAGGCAGGAACTCAGCGAATATGGCCGCCACTGAATTGATAAACGCTATAGACGGTAAGGGTGAGATTTGTATTCTAAGCCATGAGTTCAATCAATCGGATTATGATATACGTATTGAAGAATTCAAAAGAATAGCAGATAAATACAAGACGGTTTCTACTCAAACCGTTTTCTTAACAGATGATAATTTTTTATATGAAGTAGAAGAAATAAAAAAAATCATTCAAAATAAACCTGAAATCAGCGCATTTTTTTGTTTGAACTCGGATATTACGGTAGCCGCTGCCAGTGCGTTAAAGCTTTTGAATAAAAAGGATTCTTTGGTTATGGGATATGAAGATTTTAATAACAGTGAGGCCTATATTTCCGATGGCGAATTATATGGCAATATTTTTGAGAATGCTGAATTTATGGGATATGTGGCTGTACGTTATTTAAGGGATATGAATAGAAATAAATGGGTGCCCAGTACACTGGACCCGGGGATCAAGCTTATGACAAAAGAAAGTATGAAAGGATTATTATCTGATGAATAACTTATTGTCACAAATTGTTCAAATGGGTTTGAATCTTTTGTATGGTTTTGTTTTACTGGATGAAAAGGAACAAGCGCTTCAAAGTATTGAAGTGATGGTTCAATTGGCAAGATACTTGGGAAAGTCTGAAGGCGGCGTTGTTTCTTTGGAGGATGAAAACAATCATCTGTTGGAATTGATTCAATTAAAGAATCTCAAAACACCTAAAGAATTCAGCTTAATCATTGATATGGAAACAGAAGATAAAAATATATATATCGAAAGATTTAGTGTTTTTAATAAAATTGCGCCTCAAATTATGAATGATAATAAAATAAACCATGGATGTTATCAACTAAAATACCGGCAAAATGAGATGGATTTAGATGCAGAATTATTGATAAAAAATGAAACGGTTTTAGATTTTAATGTAAAAATATTTAAGTAGGACTGTAATATGAAAAATATAAAACAAATCATAATGAAAAGCTCATTACAAAGAAAATTACTGGTTTTTATCATTCTAGTCATTGTCATTATTAGTTTGATTAGTATTTTAATGGTGGTTAACTTTATCCAAGCCATCAATACATATGATAAAATGCTGGAGTCCATTAATTTAATCAATGATATTAAAACCGGACTGGAAGAAATTGATGAAGCCATTCAAGAATACTCCGTATCAAAGCATTCATCCCATAGGCAGCAAGTGGTCAAGACCTATGTGCATACAATTCAAAATATTAAACAATTGGAAATGAAGATATATAGCCCAAAAAGCAAGTTGATTTTTTTGAATTTGGATACTATATTTAACCATTATTATCATAAATGCATTGATTATATGGATCTACTGCTTCTTAAAGGGAACGAAGAGATTCATTTGCTTCCGGAATATAATCAAGTACTGATGGTGAAAAAAACGGTTGATAAAACAGTTGAAAAGCTGATGAATAGTGAACTGGAAAATAATGATATCTTCCACGATTATATTCAATCTAAAACCAGCAATATTAGTATCACTTTTCTTATTATTTTGTTAGCTACAATCGTATTGTCTATTCTTTTTGCCTGGAATTTTTCAAAAGATATATATCAACCCATAGGTCAACTTGTAATAGGAGCTGAGAAGATATCTAAAGGGAACTTTGAATTTAAAGATATTCCAGCGGCTACCGATGATGAAGTAGGATATTTAACAGAAGTCTTTAACACGATGAAAAAAGATCTGAGTAAATGGATTAAAGATAAGGAAGAACAGGCCAAACTTGAGACCCTTCTTAAGGAGGCAGAGTTAAAATCATTACAAGCGCAAGTTAATCCGCATTTTCTTTTTAATGTTTTGAGTATCGTAACGGAATCTGTATTGAAAGAAGAAACCGAGCATACGCTGTCCGTTGTTGAGAAGATTACTTATTTGTTACGTTACAGTTTAACCAGCTTTCATAGAGAAGTGACGCTTTTGGAAGAAATAAGAATGGTTGAATCATATATTTATCTTCAGGAAAAGCGGTTTGGTGATAGAATTACCTTTATGATGAATGTACCCGAAGATATACCCCATTTGATTATTCCCAGCATGACCATTCAGCCTATGGTTGAGAACGCCATTATTCATGGGACAGAAAAAATGATAGAAGGCGGAAAGGTAGAAGTTTCCCTTGAAGAATCGGACAGTGAAGTGATTATAACCATTGATGATAATGGTGCAGGTATCAAAGAAAATGTTTTAAAATCAATTTTGAAAGGACAAAATGAACAGCATATTGGTCATACAACAGGTATAGGTATTGATAATGTTATGAACCGATTGCATCTTTTTTATGGAAAAGAAAATTTACTCCGGATATACAGCCAAATTGGAAAAGGAACACATGTCAAAATTCGATACCCTAAAGAGAATGTGAATAAGCAATTAATAATGAATAATTAGCTAACTATAACTGAATGAAAATAAATTTATATGTGTATATATGTGCAATTTATATAGAGTTAAATGGAGGTCTAACTTATGTATAGCATGTTAGTAGTAGATGATGAAGTACGTGAAAGGAATATTGTTCGACTATTGTTTCAGCAAAAGTATGAAAATCAGTTTTATATTAATGAAGCCGGAAGCGGTGAAGAAGCCCTTAAAATATTAGAAGAAGGTCAAGCTGATATCTTGATTATAGATATTCAAATGCCGGGTATGAATGGTCTTGAAACCGTAAAAAAAATTCGAGAAACCAATAAGCAGATATATATTATTATTTTAACTGCATTCAACTATTTTGAGTATGCTAAAGAAGCGATAGAAGCAGGCGTTAATGACTTTTTACTAAAGCCATTAATCCGTGACGAATTAAAAAAAGCCATGGATAAATTTTTTCAACACTACATGGAAAAAAACCATTACATTAATAGTATTGAAGAACAAGAGGCCAAAGAATTACTTTCTAAAGAGCTGGTATCTTTACTGTCTTTTAGCAGTAAAGATTCTCACGAAATTGACAGGTACATTAACTTATTAAATATAAAAGAAAAAATTGGATATTGTGCTGTTTTTAATCCTATAGAGACAGATTCGTATTCAGAAGTGTACAGGAACTATTTGAAGATCATATCAGAGCATTTGGAGACTTTATTAAAAGAAGACCACAAACGTTATATTATTAATAAGATTGGCGGAAAAATGGTTATATTTATATTTTCCAATGATCTAAATGAGGATGGAGAAGAGGATTGGATTCAAAATTTACTAAAGAAAACCTGCCGGCACGTTCATATCAAAATATCACTGGGTAAAGGAAAAGCATATCCTGTAGGGATTCGGTTACATGACTCTTTTATGGAAGCATTAGGCCAACTGAATCATACCATAGTGGAATTGAATACAAAAGAATATGAAAAAATAGTATCTAAAAATATAAAAGAGCAAAATATCCAGAAAGCAACCTCTATTATCAAAGATTTATTGATGGCAATGAGTACAGAAAAATATGACAAAATTAAATTTAAGACCATTGAGATACTAACAGAAGTAACTAAGAAGACTTTAGATCACGAAATCCGAGAGAAATTATTAGATGAGTTAAGCTTTATCATTCAAATAGAAGAAATGGAGCATTTAATCAAGTTTATTGAAGGGTATATTAAAAAGATTGGAAAAGAATTAGAAAGTATATCCAATGCAAATCGTCACTATATTGTCGACCAAGTCGTTCAATACATTAAAGAGCATTACAGTGAATCCTTATCGGTTGAGGAACTGGCATCTCAATTTTATATCAGTTCCTTTTATTTAAGTAAACTCTTTAAAGATAACCAAAAATTATGTTTTACAGATTATGTGACCAACTATAGGATTAATAAGGCCATTGAATTGATGGAAGATGCATCCAGAAATATTAAAAACATTGCTTATGAGGTAGGGTATGTAGATGCAAATTACTTTAGCAGAGTATTTAAAAAGAAAATGGGCATAGGGCCCAGAGAGTATAGAAAAAACTATATTCCATAAAATCCGAAAAAAATAGCACAACAAAATAATGCTATTTTTTTTTGACTTGTAATGTAAATTTAATAATATTACATAATTGTGAAGGGAAAAGGAAAAAAAATTTAGAGAAATATAAAAAAGAACAAGATAGAATGATTAACGAGATAAAAAAAATTAAGCAAGGGGAGATGTATTGTGAAAAAATTTTTATCTGTATTATTCGTTATTGTTTTAAGTTTGGCACTAGTTGCTTGTGGCGGCGGCAATGAACCTGCTGAAGGCGGAGAAGAAGCGGCAGAAGTCATCACTTTAAGACTAGCCCATCACCTTCCGGAAACAGACAGTAACAATCAGTTAGCACTTAAATTTAAAGAAAACTTAGAAGCTAAAACGGATGGACAAGTAGTGGTTGAAATTTATCCAAACGGACAATTAGGTGGACAATTGGATTTATTAGAAGCTATTAAACTGGGGACGGTAGAAATGTCAATGTCTGATACAGGTTTATTAGCAAACTATGAGCCAGCCATTGGTATATTGGATATGCCTTATGTATTTGATAGTGTGGAGCATGCTAAAGTCGTTATGTCTGGTGATATCGGACAACAGTTAAAAGACAAAGTAGCCGCTACATCAGGTATTAGACCCATTACGTTAGAAGGTGTTGCATTCAGAAATACTTTCTTAAAGGATGTTATGATTGAATCTTTAGAAGACTTCAAGGGTATCAAAGTAAGAACACCTAATGCACCATCTATTATTGCAACTTTTGATGCTTTGGGGGCAAACCCAACAGCCATTCCTTCCGGTGAAGCGTATACAGCGATTCAAACCGGTGTTGTCAATGGGATGGAGGGAAATCCTGAATTCTTAAGCTCTATTAAAATTCATGAGGTAGCCAACAATTGGTTTGAAACCCAGCATATTATGACATGTACGGCTCTCAATATCAGTGATAAAGTCTATTCTGAGCTTTCTGAAGAGATTCAAGTCGCTATTAATGATTCAGCTGAAGAAGCTTTGGGTTATTTCTATGAATTTGCAGGTAATGCAGACTCAGAAAAAAGAGAATTTTTAAAAGAGCAAGGTGTTAACTTCTATACACTAGACAAAGGACCGTTCAGAGAAGCAGTAGCACCAATGGTCGAAGAGTTTGTATCTGAAAAAGGCATTGAAGATATTTACCAAGCAATTAAAGACGCAAGGGAGTAGTTTTTAGTGAAGGGCATGCAATTAATAAAAAAAGTGACAGATGGATTAGTAGTGACCTTTTTTATAAGTTTAATTCTCCTAGTATTCGCACAAGTAATTTTTAGATTTGTATTTCATAATTCTCAACCCTGGATTGATGAACTATCTAGATTCTTATTTGTTTGGATTATATATCTAGGTGGAACCATTACAATTCGAAAAGGTATCAACATAACTTTTGACTTGCTGATAGATTCGTTAACTTCAAAAACGTGGATGGTTGTATTTACTATTGTAAACATTCTATGTATCTTTTTTCTGTTACTAATTGTAGTGCTTGGATTTAATATATCGTTCATTAATAGAGTACAAGCATCGTCGTTATTAGGTCTCAATATGGGAATTGTCACTTTGGCAATTCCCATAGGCGGGATACTAATGATCGTATCACAGATAGAATACTACCTCACGACTCTTAAGAAAAGGAAAGAAGGAATATGTTAGCATTAGCTTTTGTATTGTTTTTCGGAATGTTGATTCTTGGCGTACCAATTGCTTTTGCAATGGGCCTTGGATCCGCTCTTGCGTTATTTTTTAAATCTGACACCTCAATAATGTTAGTTGGACAGCGTTTATTTGCCGGAGTGAACTCTTTCAGCTTAATGGCAATTCCTTTTTTTATGCTGGCAGGAGAATTCATGGAAACCGGTGGCATTTCAAAGAGATTGGTTAACTTTTCTCACGCTTTAGTAGGACATATCACCGGGGGCTTAGGAATGGTTGATATATTGACAAGTATTATATTTGCGGGGGTATCAGGATCTGCAGCTGCAGACACAGCAGCAGTTGGAAGTATATTAATTCCTTCTATGAAGAAAAAAGGATATCCCAGAGGTTTAGCGGCAGTCATTCAAGCCACGGCAGGTTCTTTAGGACCCATTATACCGCCGAGTTTAACCATGATTATATATTGCTCTTTGACGGGAATTTCCATTGGAGCTTTATTTATGTCAGGTGTCATTCCAGGCTTAATCATTGGACTGGGCATTATGTTTATTACTTATCTTTATGCCAGAAAATTAGGAATTAAGGGTGAAAAAAGAGCAACTTTTAGAGAACTGATGATGGCCACTAAAGAAGCAAGCTTAGCTTTGGTGATGCCTGTCATTATCATTGGCGGAATTATTTTTGGAATCTTTACAGCAACAGAAGCAGGGGCTATTGCTGTCGTATATTCATTTATTATTGGATTCTTTGTTTACAAAGAATATACAATAAAGGATATTCCAAAAATCGTGTTAAATGCTGCTGCAACCACTTCTATGGCAATGCTGATTATTGCCGGTGCGGCAATTTTCAGTTGGTTAGTAGCATTTGCAAAATTACCGGCATTGGTTGTAGGTTTTTTAACTTCATTGACCAATAGCCCTTATGTCATATTAATGCTCTTAGTGGGATTTTTATTTATAGTCGGCATGTTTATAGAAACCATAGCTGCTACCATCATAGTAGCACCCATATTGATGCCGGTAGCGGCTCAATATGGTATAGAACCTATTCAATTTGCACTTATCATGGTTATAACATTAGTATATGCAGGCGTTACGCCGCCGGTAGGAGGCGTATTATTTATCACTATGGGTATAGCAGAAGCTAAAATGAAAGATACATTAAGGTATTTAATGCCATACCTGGGAGTAGTCGTTGCAGTTTTATTGTTACTAATTTTTATACCCAGTGTATCGTTATTTCTACCTAATCTTCTATTTTAATTAGGCTCACTGAATTTGAGTCTTTGTGATAGGGCGTATGGTGTATGGGCTTTATCCTTATACATCATACTACCTAAACACAGCCTAAATATATGGGAGGGACCAAAATGAAAGCGTTGGTAAAAGTAAGGCCGGGAGAAGGCGGGGTTGCGTTAGAAGATGTGCCGGAACCTTCTCCAAAGTACAATGAGATTAAAATAAAAGTCCATGCTACAGGAATATGCGGTACAGATATGCATATTTTTAAGGATGAATATCCCAGCAAATATCCTGTAACACTGGGACACGAATATAGTGGAACCGTCATAGAAATCGGACGTGACGTCAAAAAGTTTTCTGTTGGAGACAGCGTCATATCTCTGACGGCAGTAGAATATTGTGGTCAATGCGATTATTGTAGTCAAGGTTTATTAATGCTATGTGAAAATCGTTTATCAATAGGTTCAGGTGTTAATGGTGCTTTTGCAGAATATTTGGTAGTACCGGAGCATCTGGCATTTATAGTACCTGAAAATGTATCTTTAGATGAAGCGGCACTTTCAGAGCCTCTGGCATGTGTGGTTAGAAGTGTCATCGAAATGTCAAAAATTAAAGCAGGTGATTATGTATTTGTTTCCGGTCCTGGAACCATCGGGCAATTGACGATGCAAGTCGCAAAAGCATGTGGTGCTAAAGTAGTGGTAGCAGGAACAAATTTTGATATAGAACGTTTAAAATTAGCTGAAGAAACAGGAGCATATGCGGTTATTAATGTCAGCGAAGAAGATGTTAAAGAAAGGTCAAAAGAATTGACCTTTGGAGAGGGTTATGATATTGCTTACGAATGTTCCGGCGCAGAGCCTTCTGCTCAGACTTGTTTGGAAGTTTTAAAAAAGACGGGTCAGTACGTCCAAGTAGGATTGTATGGAAAGAAAATATTATTTGACCATGATTTAGCGCTTACCAAAGAGATTCATATGGTTAACAGCTATGCTTCTGAAAGAACTTCCTGGAAAAGAGCCATACGTTTAATGCGCAATGAACAATTAAACTTAAAACCTTTGATCAGCACAAAGCTTCCCATAGAAGAATGGGAGCAGGGATTTAACAAAGCTTTTAATAAAGAAGGTTTTAAGATTTTTCTCACTACAAATTAATAGAAAAGAGATGAAAAACAATGGACAAATTATTAGAAATGACTCAACAATTTGAGCAAACAAAATATTGGAATGACTCTTGTTCCATAAGCGAACTCAAATATGCCATTGAAAGAGGTGCAGTAGGCGCAACCACTAATCCTGTAATCGTAAAAAACGTATTGGACAAAGAACTGG
>JANQMT010000021.1:0-38881 GCA_028279945.1 Clostridia bacterium | reverse complement strand
CGGCGATTGTTTGCGGTTAGGCTTTTATAGTCCATATGCCATCAAATTTTCTCCAAATGAATACATTAACGAATATTTATACGCCTGTATTCATTTTTTCGATAGTCTCAGGCATTTTGTTTTTAACAAAACGCCTTAATTTTTCAATGAAACTTTGGGAAATTAAACGCTCTAATTAGTTAAGTGCTCCATTAGAAGAACCCATATTCCTATCTATAACTTTGATTATTTCAATTATAGGTATAATCACAAATGATGCCCCTATTACAATCATCCACTGAGTGGTATTAAGAGGTACCAGCTTAAATATACGGTTGAAAAAAGGAATGATGATAACCAAAACTTGGAGTATAGCTGATATGGCAATGGCACCTATTAAATATAAATTGGAGAACAACCCTATTTTAAAAAGGGATTCCCTTTTGGATCTGACATTGAGGATATCAGTTAATTGAATTAACCCGAGAGTTGCAAATGCCATAGTCATCCCAATACCTTGAGTATAGAATCTTATGCCTATATAGAACACAATCAGGGTAATCAATCCCTTTAAAACACCTTGGTACAGCATTCTTAATCCTATACCGTCAGAAAAGAAGCTGCTTCCCGCTGGTCTGGGAGGCTGGTTCATAACATCTTCTTCTGCTTTTTCAGCCCCCAGTGCTAAGGCAGGTAATGTATCCGTCACCAGATTGACCCACAAAATATGTATTGG
Source organism: Clostridia bacterium (assembly GCA_028279945.1). Classification (GTDB taxonomy): domain Bacteria; phylum Bacillota; class Clostridia; order Peptostreptococcales; family JAAYPU01; genus JAKSCF01. Next base: position 38,166 of record JANQMT010000021.1, on the reverse strand, counting down.
GTACAAAATCGTCCAATTGAACATGGTTGCTAAAAACAAAGTAATGATCTCTCCTAAGTTAGAGGACAATAGGAATTGAATGGCTTTTTGTATGTTGCTGTATATTTTTCTTCCTTCTTCCACAGCGACTACAATGGTTGCAAAATTATCGTCTGCCAGTACCATGTTGGCCACACTTTTTGTAACATCCGTTCCGGTGATACCCATGCCAACACCAATATCTGAAGATTTCAATGCCGGCGCATCATTAACACCGTCTCCTGTCATAGCTACAATTTTGCCTTGTTTTTTCCAGGCGGATACAATTTTAACCTTGTGTTCAGGCGATACTCTGGCATATACGTTATATTGTGTTACCTTATTTTCAAAATCTCTGTCCGATAATGTATTCAATTCTTTTCCTGTGATGACTTCACTGTCATTCTCTACAATTTTTATTTCTTTAGCAATGGCATAGGCAGTATTTCTATGATCTCCCGTAATCATGATAGGCCTTATTCCCGCCTTTTTACAAGTCAGAACCGCCTCTTTTGCTTCTTTTCTGGGCGGGTCCATCATGCCTATTAATCCTATAAATAGTAAGTCTTTTTCTATATTATCCGGATTGATTTGCTCAGGCATATCACTAATATTTCTGATTGCAATAGCTAATACTCTCAATGCACCATCGGCCATTTTTTTATTACTTTCTTCGATTTCATCCATATATTCCTTTGTCATAGCTTTCATATCGCCATTTATAAGGATTTCACCGCATTTTTTTAGCAATACTTCCGGTGCACCTTTCGTTATGATTAAGAACTCGTCATTAACAGAATGAAAAGTTGTCATCAACTTTCGCTCCGAATCAAAAGGAATTTCACCCTTTCTTGGATACAAGGATTCTGTATGATCTTTTTGGATGCCTTTATCTAAGGCCAATTGAGTTAATGCGGCTTCAGTTGGATCACCGATGATTTGCAGCTTTTCCCCGTCTTTTTTTATGCTGGTATCATTACACAGAACCATGAACTGCAAAAATTTTTCAGTTCTGGTTTGTTTGATATCCATATCTTCAGTGGTTTTTAAACTACCATCTAAGTATACCTGCTTAACCGTCATTCTGTTTAAGGTCAATGTACCGGTTTTATCCGAACAAATAATTTGTGTGCTGCCTAATGTCTCTACGGCAGCAAGTTTTTTTATAATAGCGTTTCTCCTAGCCATTTTCTGAACCCCAATTGAAAGCACAATGGTAATGACGGCTAAAAGTCCCTCAGGAATTGCGGCTACCGCTAAACTTACGGATGTTAAAAACATTTCAAAATATTCTCTGCCCCTTAATATCCCTACTATAAAAATGAATATTGAAATGACAACAATACCTATAGAAAGGTATTTACTCATTTCTTCTAATCTAAGATGTAGAGGTGTTTTCGGTGATTCTGATTGAATCAGATGGGTTGCAATTTTACCTACTTCTGTGGACATCCCCGTGTGCGTAACCAGTCCTGTCCCTCGTCCATATGCTGCAATACTACTAGAGTACAACATATTCTTTCGATCACCAATCACTAAATTGATCTCTTCAAGTTTTGATATATCTTTTTCTACAGGCACCGCTTCACCTGTAAGAGCAGCTTCTTCTATCTTCAATGTTGCGCTTTCTAATAATCTCATATCGGCAGGCACGATATTCCCTGCTTCTATTGAGACAATATCACCAGGTACAAGTTCTTCTGTTGGTATCTCTCTTATGACCCCTTCTCTTTTAACTTTAACATTGGGAGTGGACATCTGTTTTAACTTGTCCAACGATTTTTCAGCTTTACTTTCTTGAATCACACCTAAGACAGCATTAATTAAAACAACGGCTAAGATAATGATACTATCTGTCCATTCATCCATTATCCCGGATACTACAGCAGCTATCATTAATATAATAACCATAAGATCTTTAAATTGCTCAATAAACCTGCCTAGGATTGTTTTTTTCTTTTCTTCAATCAGTTTATTTTCTCCAAATACTTGCTGTCTCTCAAGCACTTCATCATTGGATAGGCCTTCATCCCTACTTTTTAATATATGTAAAGCTTCTTCTGTATCTTTTGTATGAAATAGCACATCATTAGGTAAAAAAGACTGGTTTGACAAAATAAAACCCTCTCCTTCATTTTTATAAATAAAAAATCTATAACCCATTTCTTACCTATATTAGTATGTGTAAAATCAATAGCCTTATCCTAAATTAAAATGCGATGCCTGACAAGATCATTTCCTCTTTAGATACATTCTAGCTTTTAATTGTGTAGAAGTTGTAAGGTAAATATGATGATACACTAAAATTAAATAAAATGGCTTCCATTGATTATGTGAAGCCATTTTTTAGTAATTTGGGGTGATAAGTGAACAAAATTCTAATGTTGCTTAATATTCAACCACCTACTAATAACTTTATAATTTTTATATTATCATTAGGGTTTAATGCTCTATTTGGATAATCCTTCATTAAAATTTGACAACCATTAATCCAGACTGATACCTTTTTGGGATATGACATTTTGCTTATTAATTGTTCAATAGTAATATGATCTGGTAATTCTATTGTATCATTATTAATAACTACATACATCACAAGCTTATCTACAATCCTTTCCCAACACCCAGCCTAATGACAATCTCTTTAATGTCGCCTCAGTAGGATTACCTGTATCATTATCCCATCCAGCAAGTTCATAGTACGTTTCTTTAGCTTGTTCAAAAGTTTCTTTATCTAAACATAATCCTTTTGATGGTCCATCTGGTAATGGTTTAAATACTCTTTCCGGCAATGTATCGTCTTTTTTAGTAAAACCTTCTCTTTCATTGAAGAATCTCATCATATTTATTCTTCTTTCACCTATAAGCATCAATTCATGTAAGGATGTATCCCATCCGATTCCGTATTTACATAGATCCAATAAATCAGATGGTCCATAAAGTTGGAACGACGGTCCCCATACAAATTGACATAAACAAAGAATATCCATTACAGATACAAATTTTTGGGTTTCTATTGCAAATCTAACCTTCTCATCATCTAAAACAAATTGGTTATCATAACCTTTATGGATACCTAGTTTATTTAACCAAATCCTTTCTTGGCTATCTGGAGGCATTGTTACAGAAGGATCATGATCACTCGATTGATGGTCGGCACCAAATGGATTGACTGCATAAATCAATCCCAATGCAGGCTTATACTGCGGCATATGGGCTGCTATTTCTTGTCCTTTTACTGACATACTGAGTTCTAAAGCTTGACCGCCTATTTTATGAGCAGCTCTCATACTCCCTTCGGCTAGTAAATTACCAAATCCATGACGGTATGCAATTTTTTCAATAAGTGTAATCATAGCTTCATCATTTCCAAACTTCAATTCTAAACCATCTGTATCATCTGTTGTAATAAGACCTTCTTCATAGCATTCCATGGCAAAAGCAATTGTAGCGCCGCAGGAAATTGTATCTATCCCGTACATATTGCATAACTGATTTGCATATGCAACAGTTTCTAGGCTTGAAATACCACAATAGGAGCCAAAAGTTGCACAGGTTTCATATTCAGGACCTCCATAAAGCGAGTCAACTTTATTCGGGATCTCAACTACTCTTTTACATCTTACTGCACAAGCATAACAGGTATCCCTTTCTTTCAGAATGGTTTCAGACATTGTGGTCCCTGTGATACTACGTTTGCCTTCTGGAAAATATCCCGAAATCCAGTTTCGTGTAGGTAAGCATCCTTCATCAACAAAATATTCAAGATCTCCATCTGTTCCATGTTCTCCTATTCCGCGAACAATTTCATTGTTGTTTAATCTTTCCCTTACATCCTTTGTTAATGTTTTAAATCCTTCAAAATCAACAGGTTTAATGGGTTTTCCTTTTTTAATAACAAGTGCTTTTAAGTATTTAGATCCCATTACCGCTCCGATTCCATTTCTTCCATTGGCCCTGTTACACATATTTAAAATGCAGGCATATTTTACCAGATTCTCTCCTCCAGGACCAATCTGGGCAATTTCTAATTTATCTTCTCCTATTTCATTTCTGATTATTTCTTCAGAAATACCGGTTACTCTTCCCCAAATATTTTTTGCATCTTTAATTTCAATATTAGCACCATCCACATAAACATAAACCGGTTTCTTTGCTTTTCCACGGAAGATAACAGCATCATATCCATTAGCTTTAAGATGAACTGGGAAAAATCCACCTGCTTGAGAATCTGCAATCCCACCGGTTAAAGGACTTTTTGTAGTAATATTCATTCTACTTTGACCGCTTATCGGTAATCCTGTAAGTGGCGATACTGTAAAAATAAGCATATTATCAGGAGAAAAAGGATCTATCCCTGCCTCCATTTCTTGTAAAAGCAAATATGAACCTAATGAAGATCCCCCAGGGTAAAGTCGATAAATTTCACCCGGAAGACTTTTTATTGTAACTTCTTGATTCGTAAGATTGATATCCAATATCTTAGCATCCGGAAAACTATACATACATTTTGCCTCCTTACAATACAGCTCCTAAGCTGGCATTTGATACATTAGCGACATACCTTTTAAGATAACCTTTTTCTGTACAAATTGGCCTTTTATAAGTTTTTAACCTATTCTGTATTTCTTCATCAGATAGTACTATATTTAGGCTTCGTTCTTTCATATCGATACGAATTCTATCGCCATTTTTAACAATAGCAATTGGGCCACCATCAACAGCTTCCGGTACAACATGACCAATAGCAGCACCTTTTGTCCCTCCTGAAAATCGACCATCAGTAACCAATGCTACTTTTTTACCCAAGCCCATACCTGTAAGCTGTGCTGTAGCTGCAAGCATCTCACGCATACCTGGGCCGCCTTTTGGTCCTTCATTAGTGATCACAATCACATCCCCCTCTTTTATATCCCTTTTTACGATAGCTTCTACTGCATCTTCTTCACATATATAAACTTTAGCGGGACCTTCAAAAATTAACATTTCCTGATCTACCGCACCTATTTTTACCACAGAACCTTGTGGTGCCAAATTACCTTTCAAAATAGCAATACCACCTTCTTTATCATAAGGTGATTTAACCGATGCAATCACTTTGTTATTTTTTATGACCGCCTTTTCAATAATCTCTTCTATGGTTTCTTCTGATACATTTTTTTCCTGTTTGAAAATCATTGAGGTCTCATTTAATGCCTTTAAAATACCTGGCACACCACCACTGTAATACAAATCCTCCATATAATAAATTCCACCCGGCCTAAAATTACAAATACGTGGTATTTTTCGACTAATCGTATCAAAGTCATCTAACGAAAGTTCCAGTTCACCTTCATGGGCAATAGCCAGCAAGTGTAATACTGTATTGGTAGATGCACCAATGGCCATGGCAACAGCTATCGCATTAAGTAAAGATGATCTTGTTATTATATCTAAAGGTTTTATATCCTCTTTTATTAAAGAAACGATACGTTCTCCGGCGTTTTTAGCGAAAGCCTGCCTATTGCCTAGATAAGCCGGTACAACACTATCATAAGGCAACATCAGACCTAACACTTCAGCCATAATTCGCATGCTGCCTGCTGTTCCTAATTCTACACAAGCTCCACAACCACCCTCTGACAACTTCTCTTGTTCAAACAACACCTCTTCCGTTACTCTACCAGATTGTACATCACCCATAGTATCAAATAAATGTAAAGCATCTACTTTTTTACCATTAACGCACCCAGTAGCCATTTGTCCCCCTGATGTAATAATAGATGGTATATTCAACCTCAATGCTGCCATAAGCATACCGGGTGTAATTTTGTCACAATTGGTGATAAGCACCATACCATCTAATGCATGCGCCATCACCATGGCTTCAATTGAATCAGCGATAATTTCACGACTAGGAAGGGGGTACTTCATACCTTTATGACCAATCGTCAACCCATCACAAATGGCAATAGTAGGAATCTCAACAGGGTATCCCCCTGAAGCAGAAACCCCTAACTTAACGGATTCGGCAATCGTATTTAAGTGCTTATGCCCCGGATTAATCTCATTAAAAGAATTCACCACACCAATAATAGGTTTTTTCATATCTGCATCACTCATACCTAACGAATAAAGCAATTGCCTATGAGTAGTTTTATCTATTCCCCTTTTTAAAATGTCACTTTTCACTTGTTCATCACCTACTTATAGTAAAATCATTGATATTGCCGGCACGTACGTAGCCAGAAGTAAAATGGAAATCATAGCAAGTAAAAACGGCCATAAATATTTCAACATGCGTTCAATAGGAATACCCGCTACTGCTGATGCAACAAACAAATCACACCCATAAGGTGGTGTAATCAAACCAATGGTTAAGTTAATAGTTAAAAATATACCAAACTGAACCGGACTAATATCAAAAGCTATCATTACCGGCAACAACATAGGTGCTAAAATAATAGTAGCCGGCACGTTATCCATAATACAACCTATTAACAATAAGAAAATATTAATCATTATCAAGATAATGATTTTATTGTCTGTTATACCGATTAACAGATTTAAAATTTGTGATGGCACTTGCTCTGTACTTAAATAAATAGCAAATGCAGTAGAAAGCCCCAATAAGAAAGTGGTAATCCCATTTAATACTGCTGTTTCTACCAAGGTACGATAAAGATCTTTTAAACTTAATTCCTTATAAATAAACACACTTACAATAACTGAATATACAACTGCCACAACGGCTGCTTCTGTAGGGGTAAATATCCCGGCATAAATACCGCCCAGTATGATAACAGGTGTAATTAATGCCCATTTGGCCTCCCAAATAGATTGTAAAAGTTCTTTTCTAGGAAGACGCTTTTGCCCTACATAACCCTCTTTTTTTGATATGAAATAATTGGTAATCATCAACACAACAGCTATAAGAATGCCGGGTATAATCCCTGCAATAAACAGATCTCCTATTGAAGTCCCCGTAACAACACCAAAAATAACCAAAGGAATACTGGGAGGAATAATAACACCGATAGTACCTGCTACTGCCGTAAGGGTTGCGCTATAACCTTCTTCATAACCTTTTTTCTTCATTTCAGGAATCATTATAGTGCCAATAGCTGAAACAGTTGCCAAAGCAGACCCTGAAATAGCAGCGAAAAACATTGATGCTAAAATCGTAACTGAACCTAACCCTCCTACCATAAAACCAACCACATTACCCGCTACATCAATAATACGTCTTGCAATACCGCCAGAACTCATAATCATACCTGCTAAAATGAAGAATGGGATCGCCAGCATAGGAAAAGAATCTACCCCATCAACCGCATATTGTGAAACCATTGTAAGAGGTAAATCAGTATATAACAGTAATGTGATTATCGTTGCTCCACCTACCGCAAACCCTATAGGCACGCTGATTGAAATGAGCAGAAACATCATAAAAAACAGAAATAAAATATCCATTATTTTGCTTCCCTCCTTTGACTTATAATCCGTAGGGCCATAATTATACAGCCAACTGGTGCTGAAGCATAAACATAAGCCATAGGTATCCTCAATGCTGGGGAAACCGTGCCTAAATTATACATCTTAACGACTAAAACACTTCCCTGTACAATCAAATATATTAGAATAATCATCAATATAATATCTACTATCCACCCTAAATAAAAACGGTTTTTATCCGATAGTTTATTTGCAAACATTTCTACTTGTATATGTTTCCTATACTTTACTCCTAATCCAATACCCAGCCAAGATTCCCAGACAAAAAGGTATCTTGCCAATTCTTCACTCCAAGAAAGGGATTGATTAAATATATAACGCATACATATTTGAACAAAGATAAGTATTACAGTGGTGCCGATACAGGCTGCCAAAGCACCTTCCTCAACATGATCTACATAATATTTCACACTTTTTTTCATTAGTTCCACCTCATTAGTTAATTATGTCAAATTACATAAAGTATTTAAAAATAAAATCATCTGCTTCTATATATCGTTTTTTTAACACTCATGTTTTCATTATTATTGGAACTACGACATTGCTTACAATATCTAATTCTATTCATTTAGTGATTTTTCTGCTTATTTCTTTTATAAACTACATAGGAGCAACTCATTTTACTATGATTTGCCAATTTCAAAATATGATAAGGAGTTGCTCTTATTTCATTTCTTTATTTTTTTACCTAGAACAATTTTAAACTCATCATTAATTAGCAAGTTCTATAACTTTATCAATCACCTCATTGCCTAACTTATCTCTAAATTCATCGTAAACAACAGAAGCTTTTTCTGTAAACAAAAGTAAATTTTCAGGTGTAATTTCATTTATTTGTACACCCTCTTCTTTCATTTTATCTAGGTATTCACCTTCTAATGCTGTTTCTTCTTTTCTTTGCTTATCCACTAAGTAAGTTTGAGCCCCTTTAAGTATTGTATTTCTCACATCTTCAGGCAATTTATCCATATAATCTTTATTGGTTACAATAACGGCATTACTATAAGTATGTTTGGTTAAACTATAATAATCTAAAACCTCATGTAATGCTGTTGTATAGGTAACAATTGGCGAATTGTCCTGCCCATCTACAACACCTTGTTGAAGTCCCGAATACAATTCATTGAAGCTCATCGGTGTAGGATTTGCACCTAATGCATTAAAAAGTGAAATATACATAGGTGTTTCCATAACTCTAATCTTTACGCCGTTCAAATCATCAGTTGTATAAATAGGCCTTACATTATTTGAAACTGAACGCGCTCCTTCATACTGAAAACCTAGACCCATAAAACCTGCTTCTTCCATCCAACTATTAAAAAGTGCGCCTAATTCACCATTAATGGCTGCTTCCATTTTCTTTTGTGATTTAAAAAGGAATGGTAAATCTAACACAGAAAATCGTTCATCATAACCTGATAATACAGAAGCATTCATCGTACTCATCTGAATGTTGCCAAGACTAACACCATCTAAAGCTTGTCTATCTCCTCCTAATTCACCATTGGGAAATAACTGTACATCTACTGCACCTGCTGTTTCTTTTTCTACAAACGCCTCGAATTCTACCAATGCTTTATGCCCTGTTGTATCTTCTGTTAATGTGTGAGCCACTTTAAACACAATTACGTCAATCTCTGAAGGTTGTGTGTCACTATTCCCTGAACATCCTGCTACTAATACCATCATCATAGCCAGCATTATAACAAATAACTTTTTCATATGATTATTCTCCTTTTTATTTTATTTTTTTATCTCAATGTAAATAAATACATTTGATAACTCACTAATATAAAAGTTTCAGATGAAAATAAAAAACAGATTAAGCTCAACATATACTGATAACCAACACAGCCACAACCTATAATACACTTTTAATTTTTTCAATTTGATCTTCCGAAGCACCTAATAAAGGAAAACGTAATGGGCCTCCCGGCATACCCATAATATCCAAAGCAGCTTTTATTGTCCTAGGGGAAGGATCTTCATCTATCATATCTACAATTGGCACAATTTCTCTATAAATCTCTACTGCCTTATCTACATCCTTTTCTCGTACAATAGCGTCGTATATGTCTCTCACTTCCTTCGGTTTTAAATCGTGTATCAACCCCACAGCACCTGCACCACCGTATACAAGGGTAGGTATAATAAGTTGCTCGATACCGGTCATTACACCAAAATTTTCATTATCTCTGGTCAAATCAATAATTTTCATAGTATGGATGATACTATCCCATGTGTTTTTTATTCCAATGACATTTTTAATTTTACTAATTTCATATATCAACTCTGGTTCTAAAGAAACATTTATTTGAAATGGATTGTTATAAATTACTATCCCAATACTACTTGCTTCTGCAATTGCTTTATAATAATCAATAACACCTTCATCAGAAGTCGATGAATAAAATGGCGGAAGAATTAATGCACTGGTGGCACCAACTTTTGCGGCATGTTGAGTAAGTTCTATAGTGTCTTCCAATCTGTTGCACCCTGTGGCAGCCATAATCGGTACTCTTCCATCTGCAATGTCACAAGATTTTTTGAAGAGTTCTTTCCGCTCTTCTTTTGTTAAATAGATAAATTCTCCAGTGCTTCCTCCGACTAAAACACTGTGCATACCACCTTCAATCATAAAGTCAATGATGCACTTTAATGCTTCAAAATCTATGCTGCCTTCCTTATTAAAGGGTGTGGTTATAGCAGGTATCATCCCTTTTAATTTGTACATTTTAATAAACCTCCTATTTTATTTAATTTATATTCTATTTTTTCTCTAAATCTTTTTATTGTTTTTAAGCATCTTAATATTGACTATGTTCAATGGTTTTTCTCCCATAGCGCCTCTAACAGCCTCTTTAGTGTATAAAACTCTTAACCTGTAATCTGATTTCGTTGAATAAAATGCTGCATGAGGACTCAATATGACATTATCAAGCGTAAACATCGGGTTGTCCTTATTGGGTGGTTCAACTGCCAAAACATCAAGAGCAGCTCCTGCAATTTCCTTGTTCTTTAGAGCGTTGTAAAGTGCATCCTCGTCAATTAGACCTCCTCTTGAGGTGTTAATAATATATGCTGAGCGTTTCATTTTGCTTAATGCATCCTTATTGATAACCCCTTCTGTTTCAGGCAATAATGGTGCATGTAGGGATAAGTAGTCGGATTCTATTAACAGCGTATCCATATCAACCAATTCTACATTATGTTCAGATGCTGTTTTCTCATCAATAAATGGATCACAAACCATTATTCGGAACCCAAAAATTTGAGCTTTTTTTGCAAGATTTTGAGAAATTTTGCCAAAACCATATAGCCCAAAGGTACTCTCATCAAAAGGTAGAATAGGCATCAAACTATCGATATCCCATTTTCCACTCTTTGTTTCACTATTGGCCTGGAATAATTTTCTACCTAAAGCCAAAGCTCCGGCCATAGCATGATCGGCTACTTCACTCAAGCAATAAGATGGAACGTTACAAGCATATATTCCTTTTTCACTTGCGGCCTCAATATCAATGGCATCATATCCAATGCCTGTCCTGACAACGACTTTACAGTTCTGAGCATTTTCAATCATCTTACGATCAATTTTTGTTACATCAGTAATAATCCCATCCACATCTTTAGCAAGTTCAATGAGTTCTTCACGAGATTTATTACCAGCAAGACCTCCAAAAATTAGGTCACCACCAGCATCTTTGACAATTTCTTCTTCAATAGATACATCATTAGTCGGACTATCGGTAAACAGTATTTTAAATTTACTCATTATAACGCATCCTTTCAAAATGAAATAATTAAGATATTTTTTATATACATGAGTTATATTTGTTGAACAACCTTACTTAATTAAGTTAATGATTCTAAAGTTATTCTTTACTATTTTTTTTATATGCAAGCATTGAAATAAATTCAAAACCGATGTTTGCAGCCAAAAATGCAGTCATTTCTGTTGGATCATACTGCGGAGCAACTTCAACAATATCGCAGCCTACATAATTCAAATCTTTCAGCCCACGAATTATTGTTAATGTTTCAAGTGATGTAAATCCTCCTACCTCAGGGGTGCCCGTACCTGGTGCATATGCCGGATCTACAAAATCAATATCGAAAGTTAGGAATGCTTTTTTGTCACCCACCCTATTTTTAATTTCTTGTATCATACCATCAATACCCATCTCTCTAACTTTGTCTGCTGAAATAAGTCTGAATCCTAATTCTTCTTCAGCGATTAAATGTTCATTAGGTTCATATAGAGAACCTCTCATGCCTACTTGTATTGTATGTGCCGGATCAATAAGACCTTCTTCAAAAGCTCGCCGGAATGGAGTGCCATGGTTATGTTTTTCTCCAAATACCTCATCATTTATGTCCGCATGGGAATCAAAATGAACTAAAGCAACTGAACCGTGTTTTTTAGCAATAGCTCTTAAATTGGCAAGCGAAATTGAATGATCCCCGCCTAAAATTATTGGAATCGCTCCAGCATCCACTATCTCAAACAACTCTCTTTCAATATTCTCAAAGGTTGACTCAATATAACCCGGAACAACACCAATATCTCCATAATCTGCTCCATTTAAATTTTCTAAAACATTTACCCGGAGATATACATTATTAGGCTTTATTAGAGTTGATATATTTCTTATAGCACTTGGCCCAAATCTTGAACCGGTTCTATATGAACTAGCCGTATCGAAGGGAATTCCCACAATAACAAAATCTAATTCGTCTAGTGCCTGAACTCTAGGTAGTCGCATAAATGTTCCTGTATTACAAAATCTTGGGGAGTTCAAAGCACTTGCCGGTTGGTTCTTCTTGTTTATTTCCATTTCTATTCCTCCTTGTAGTAATTAAAATTGTGTAATAGATATTACATTAATAAAAGCAATTATTGTACCAATTTTATTAATATTTAGAAAATGGTAATAAGGGTTAGTATATAGGGAGATTTTAGAGAAAATAAGGCAGGACATTATTGGAAACGAGAGTGTAAACTTGCACTCAATTTGTTAATGATAAATTAGAATAGCCTTAAATAAGCAGATTCAAAATAAGAGAGTGTAATTTTGCATTCAAGCGCAAAATTACACTCTCTTATTTTTTATCAGTAATCTATTTTTATTTTATGTTTGTAGAATTTTCTTCTTATAGTACTGGGATCCAGTTTTAAAATTTCAGACATTTCAAAAGTGCTTTTACAATTATTTTTTACAGTTAATAATAATTCTTTTTCAAAGTTATTCATTATATTCTTATAGGTCCCTGCATTTTTAATAGTATCACCTGTGGAATTATTTTTCTTATAATCAATGGTATCAAATGGTAGATCCTTTAAACCTATTTTCTCTTCATTAGAAGTTATTACCATCCTCTCAACAATATTTTCAAGCTCACGTACGTTTCCAGGCCAATGGTAATTTATCAAGCATTTTAAAACTTCTGATTCTAAGGTTTTCTTAAGTCCATATTCTTCATTGAATTTCATTAATTTATTCATAACAAGTGGGCGAATATCTTCTTTTCTTTCCCTTAAAGGTGGAATATTGATGAGCAAAACATTAAGCCGATAGAATAAATCTTTTCTAAATTCCTTACTTTCGACCATCTTTTCAAGATCTTTGTTTGTCGCTGCTATGATTCTAATATCAACAGGAATAGGTTTTTTACCACCAACCTTATAAAATTCTTTATCTTGTATAAGCCTTAAAAGCTTAACTTGTAAATTAAATGGCAACTCGCCTATTTCATCTAAAAAAAGGGTTCCTTTATTGGCTAATTCAATGAGCCCAATTTTTCCATCCTTATTAGCCCCGCTAAAAGCACCTTTAACATATCCAAAAAGCTCAGATTCTAGGAGATTTTCTGGTATTGAGGAACAATCTATCTTTATGAAAGGTTTGTTTTTTCGATTGCTATTGGCATGTATCAGTTTACTAATTACCCCTTTTCCAACTCCTGATTCTCCTTGTATTAGAACTGTTGAATCGAATTTAGCAACACGTAACGCTAATGAAATGATTTTCTTTATCTTTGGGCTGTTTGCCACCATATTATCAATTTTGATCTGGTTTAATCGTAATAGCTCAAGCTCAGTTTGAAACTGTTCATTCATTCTATTTACTGCATCAAGTTCCTTTTTTAGATTATTAAATTTTGTAATATCTCTTGAATTAATAACTACTCTGAATATTTTCCCATCCTTCAAAACGGGGGTGCCTGTAGCCATAATTTCTTTTCCATTAACCTCTTGTAATATTGTCAAGGACTTTTTGTTTTCTAATACTTCTAATGCTACAGATTTTGAATATATCCCTTCTTGAACCAGTTGATTCATATTTTTACCCATAATTTGCTCTCTTTTAATGCCATCGATTGTCTCACAAGCTTTATTAAACCGAAGGGTTTTGCCGTCACCATCAGTAATATGAATACCGTCATGAGATGACTCAAAAATCGCATCAAATTCCTCTTTAATGTCTTTATAATACTGTATTTTCTTAGAGTAGCAACTTTCAATGTCTTTTTTCCACTTTAGCATTTCAATCCTATTTTCTAAATCTTTTTTATGCATATATCCCAAATATTTATTTTCTTCATTAATAAACGGAATAACATTTTGACTTGGCAATTCAATATTGAGTAAATCGTCATCTGATTTTAGATAGAAAAAATCCTTCACAATAAAAGTTCCATTCTTTAGACTATTATCATCAGATTGTATCAATGTAAACAAATCTACTAACCCTAATAATAAGTCATTTTGAATAATTGGTAGTTCAGTTGCTTTTGTTATACGAAATAGTTTAAATGCTTTTACCTTATCGAATTTATCAAAATCTATGTGGAGTATTTTTTCCAAATCTAACGGTTCATTAGCCACTATTGATCCCTTCTTTCGACAAATATTTTCTTATATTATACTATAGATGTATTTTTTTATAAAAGAAACTATCTTAAAATAGCATAAATGAGATACAATTATATATATTATTCCTAATCTAAGAATAAATAATATGTAATGATAATAAGGAGAATGATATGCCCATTACAAAAAATAGAATCATTGATATAATAGGCGCCCAAATAGATCTTGGCGCAAGTCGCAGAGGGGTTGCTATGGGACCCAATGCTATAAGGTATTCCGGGCTTATTGAAAAGATAGAAGGACTTGGATATTCTTGTAGTGATAAAGGTGATGTTACAATAAGGTCTACGAAAATTTCTTCACCAAATAGCAAGCTTAAAAACCTTGAAGCCGTCAACAGTGTGAATCAAAAAGTATATGAAAATGTCCATCAATCCTTACTTAATCAACATTTTCCCATTGTATTAGGTGGCGATCATAGTATAGCAGCCGGCACAATCATAGGTGTTCAAAGTGTTTACAACAATATTGGAGTCATCTGGATAGATGCCCATGGTGACTTTAATAACGAAAATACCAGTCCCTCCGGCAATCTCCACGGTATGCCTCTTTCTGCTTGTACCGGTTATGGGCCCAGTAGTATGGTTCCTTTTAAGCCCCATAATGTTTCATTTATAAATCCCAAAAAAGTTGCTCTTATTGGAATCAGAGAGCTTGACGGTAAAGAAAAAACATCCTTAGAAGCATGTGGTGTTAATGTATTCACTATGGCTGATATTGACAGATATGGTATGAGAGATGTGATGAAAAGGGCTCTTGATGTCGTCAATAAAGATACAAATGGATTTCATTTAAGTTTTGATTTAGACAGTATCGATCCCAATTATGCACCTGGAGTTGGAACGCCTGTCTATGGAGGTCTGACATTCCGAGAAGCACATTTAGCTGTAGAAATGATCGCACAAAGCGAAAAATTATTGTCTTCGGAATTTGTTGAGTTAAATCCAATATTGGATGATAAAAATAAAACCGGAGAGCTGACTGTACATCTTATTCAATCTTTGCTGGGACAAACTATTTTTTAAAAAATTCAATGAAAATCATGACCACCCCTTTTAAAGTTGTCATGATTTTCAAATACTTTTTTAACAAGATGAGTTGTTTATTATCTTAGCTTATAATGTTATATAAACGTTGGAGGTACCTTCATCCCACGCTCACCACCTATTGATTCGATTATTTCTCTTACAGGTGCAGCTATTCTAACATTGATTGATAGCGGTTGATCTTAAAAGGCTGTGTTCATATCATTTACATGAACACTCATATCTCTTGAATCATCAATAACATCTTCAACATCTTCCCTTTCATAAGACGTCTCCATATCTTCAAAATTGAAGGCGTTTTCATCTGTTAATTCCGGGATTTCAATTGTAATATCTTCATTGATGTTCTTGGTTTCTGTTGTATATGTTATTTCCAATTGAATGGTTCCATTAGACTTCTCCGGCTCCGTATTTTCATCTTCTTCTACCATAACTTTTTCCAGTTCATTGATATTGAGTTCAATATCAATGATCCCGGATTCATAAACGATATAACCATCATTATTGATGACATAATCCACCACAATGCCGCCACTTCCCAGTATATTCATGTTATCCATTTCATCCATAAATTGATTAAAGGACGCCTTAAATTCTTGTATATCTGTTTCATCCGGAATATCATTTTCAATATCTTTTTCCATATTGCTGTATAACGGGTTTATGCTTGTCATCTTTTCTTGAATTAACATTTGATTTCTAATTAAATGATATACATCTTCATTTTCCGATAAATTGTTAACCACATGACGTAACAGTCTTTTACCCGATTGATCACCTATTTCCAGTCGATATTTTGGCAAAGAAATACCTTCGACTTTTTTGCTGCCATTACGTTTGATAACCGTCATTCCAGGTTCAAAACTCTTTGCATAATCCTTTATAAATCCTATAGCTGCTACATTTGTATCATAACTGGAATTCATTAAACTGGACAGTTCCTCTTTTACATCACTTGTTATTTCAGCTGCTTCATTCCCTTCACTCATAAGCGAAAACAAGTCTAAAACCATATAAGGTTTATCTGTAGAACCATAAAAACCTGTAAACATAGAAGGCATTTTAATAATTTGTTTATAAAATGGTTCTTCAGAATTCAAATCCATATCTATCCATATTCCAAAGTCCATTTTCATGTCAGCCAATTGTAACAGCCCCTGAATTTCTTGCTGAATAAACGTGTTCTTTTCATTCCTGAGCATTTTTTGATTCAAATTAAGATTTGAATGATCAATCATTTCTTTGATCATTTCAAACTCCAGTTGTTCTTCTTCGGTTAATCCTTTTACATCAAAGTGAATTGAAATTTCTGTATCTTGTTCACAAGAAAACATTGTAGTAGATTTAAGCATCGCATCTAAAACTTTTATTTCATTATCTGTACAACCCATAAATGCAGTACAAATTAACACAAATATAAGAGCAACTGCTATTTTCTTTAAGCAAAATCTCATCCGTCAACCTCCATCTTACTTTTTATCTGGTTTATATTAAAAAACATACTTAAATATATTCTTTGTAGCGTATATTAGAAGTAAAAATAAATAAGTTAAAGCATTTTCTTAATCTTAAAAACCCGCTAGACTATAATATAAATTTGGCGTTTTCGTAAATATTGTGGCTATATCATATAGAAAGAGAGTTTTAATCTCTTTCTATATAGTGTACTTTATTGCCGAATATGCTGAATTGTGCAGAGTGTATTACGTAGCCATATTCAATATCTAATTCTCCATGGATATCAATATTGTATCCTATTCCAACATAATTACCTGAACCACCGTCATCTGCTCCATTAACTATTTGTGCAAACATTGGTTTTTGGAAATTATGCATCGTTTTTTGATAATCAATTGTACCCATAGCCGTAATGACTAATACTACAACTATGCAAATGCTGATGGCAATTTTGACAGCGTTTTTCTTCTTCATTTTGTGTTCCCCCCTTTGTTGCTTTATCAGGCTTGAGCATGGTGGTTAGCAAGGTTTTCTTGCGTGTGTTCTCATCCATGTCACGACTGATTTAAAGGAACCTAATCCATGCTAAATAATTATCCATGTAGACATTAAGCCTATTGGATGAATGGTTAACAAAACTATATAATTCTTTGTACAACTCTTGTTGTTCGATAGGATGCAACTTTTATTTTTGATCCAAATTAATTTCTCATTCTAGGTTCATTAGCTATAACTTCTACATTTTGCTTGCTTTCAATTTGAAGCACCATATAGGGATATGTTAAAGCTTCTGTCACCATTTCGTCACGACCAGGTGTAATTTCGGTATAGTAAATCAATATCTTTCCTTCTTTTTCTTCTACCTGATCGATTTTGATTTCATATCCACCGGTATTTCGCTCGCCCAACCCAATAATAACATACTGAGCTTCTTCATCTAATATAATCTTATGACCACCGGTCATTTTAATTTCTTCAGCTGCTTTCAAGACTGATTCTGTTAATTCTGCTTCTGATACTATACTGTACTCTAATGTCTCACTGTCATTAGTTGTACAGCTTATCATGGTAACCATTACCATTAAGGTTAAAACCATTATCACTAATCTTTTCATTCTCTTCCTCCTGCGCCATAAACTTTGTTAATATATTTACAGATTAGACGAAAAGAAAAGGGATTTGTTCCATTTTTTTAATTTCTTTCCAAAAGCTTTATCTTAATCAAATTTTTCATCTTCGTCTCACGCAGATCAAAATCGCCTTCTATAAAAATGACTACTTTCCCCTTACGGAGTAAAAGTGTCTTGTAATCATCCATATAAACCATGTCATCAGCATCCCAGTCAGTATCTTTCTCACCGGTTACTTCACCATAGCGAAGTTCATCCTCTAACTTGCCTTTAAAAATAATTCCTGCAAAATACGCATTAATGGATAAATAATATTCAGTAAAAATTGAGCCTTCTTTCCCTCCTGCTATCTCATAATAATCAAAATGTTTAGGTACTATAGGGCTTCTACTCTTGTAAAAACTGCTGACTTTAATTTTCACATCATGCTTTTTATGAATATCGTTTAAAGTGATAGCAGAGTATTGGCTGGGCAGTTCTTCTATTGGCCTGTCTCCCCTATCCATTAAGATCATGGCGGTACCCATGGTAATTGGTATTGTCACCACTACAACTGCTACAACAATTATACTGATAAGCACAATTATTTTTTTACTCATGGCTTTCCTTTTTAATATATATTTTTTTATAAGATAGGCTGCTCCACCACCAATAATAAGGGGTAATAGTACTATGGCTACATAACTATGTCCTGAGAAAAAATCACCAAAGATGGAGCCTATCCATATAAAAGCAATTAAAAAATATGCACCAAAAAATGCCTTACTTCTCAATCGAGCTGTTTTTAATTTTGACTTTGGTATCGCTAAACCTTTATTAATACAACGACGCGCTTTGATCATCCATGTAAAAATATGTATGCCTAAGGCACCAACCACCAAAACCATAAGAGGAAAAGCAAACATCATTGCTACACCACTGAATGATAAGAGACTTGTATAATCGTAATCTACCGCAATCATGAGTAATATAATAGTTGCTGAAAAAGAAATGGCTAAACTCATCATTTCGTTTTTTAATAGCGTACTTTGCACAATTTTATGCTCTATTTCTTCATCTGTTTGTATTGGTGTGGGATTTTCATACTCATAGGCATAATAAATTTGTAAATGGGCTTGTGCTGCTATAAAATGCCATCCGGATTCTTCACATAAATGTCTATACTCCAAAAGTTCAGAGTCTTTTGGATCTAAATAACCCTTTCCCGGAAAAATGTCAACATAAAATTTGATTTTTTTAGGCTCTATTTGCGTAAATTGGGCTGTGAAACGTCCTAATTTTTTAAGCATCCACCCTTTTTCAGCCATTTGCTCAAGGTACTCGGCAATACATTTATAATCTAAAGTGAAAAATCCCCAAAAAACCGTTTTTGTTTTATTCATCATGATAGCTCCTTTTGTCAAAGTATTTTTTTCCGTCTAGAACCAATTGAATTAATCTTTCATACTCTTCATTTAACAAACAAAAGCCTTTATCTGTTATTTGATAAGTCTTTTTTCTTCCATCTTCTGAAACCTGAGAGATAATATTTTCCTTTTCAAAACGAGCTAACAAAGCATACAAAGTACCTGCGCCTACCTTCACACGACCACCGGTCAAAGTATCAATCGTCTGCATGATACCATATCCATGTTGTTTTGAAGTCAAAGCAAGCAGAATATAATACATAGGCTCTGTCAGATTTTTCAACTGTTCCCTAGCCATTTTTTCACCCCAGTTTATATAAAAAATACATCTTTTATATCTATATTCGATATATCTATTATCGATAGTATAATTGTTTTTATAGAGTTGGTCAATGACTTTTTTAATAGTCATATTTTATCTCATAAGTTGTATTTTATTTATCTTCTACATATAGATGGTATTAGGTATAGCAAATAACACGAAAGGAGTCAATTACAAATGACACACTGCTGTCAACTTAATTTCCCAACCCGATCTATTATGGACTCAGTTGAATTTTGGAGTGAAAATTCATATCAGCATATTGACGTACTGCTAAAAAGTGGTGAACCCAATAGTGCGGTTTTGCAACCCTATTTTCAAAAAAATCTTAAAAAAATATTCAGTTCATTCCAAAGCATATACAATCAAATGATTCAAAACAAAAAAGAAAATAAGTACTCTAATGAAATGTTAATGCCTTATATCAATCACGATCAATTTCTTATACTCAAAAGTTTTATTGAGACTAATTTACTTTTTATTCACCTTTTGGAACGTTTGAAATTTGAAGGGTATAACGGATTTTCCGTATTATATGAAGTGACGCATCATATTCTGTATGAACAACTCTATGTACAAGAAATATTTAAACCTTATAATAGTTTGACGGAAGCATCTTCTGCAGATGTTCTGATACAAGCTAATTTTAGAAATATAGGCTTAGGCAATACCCCTCTTGAATGTATCTATGGTCAAATGTATTTTTGGTCTATCATTGGAGCTGAGCACCCCTCTATACTGATGAATGTAACCCAGAAAGAAATAGCAAAACTACCTAAAGATATGATTCAGCTAATGACCGATTATGCAAATCAATTTAATACCGTTACTTATGAGTTATCACTTATTTACCCCACTCTCAATTTATACAATCTTTCCGAAGTTTATAAGACGTTTAAATCATTAAATGAGGATTTTCTTCTATTCTTAAAAAATATTGATTTCAATTATATTCCCAAGGATGTTTTAAACACCTTACCGGAAATCTATTTTAACATCAAGCAGCATATTGTTGAAGAGCACGAATACGTCGTATTGGGTTTATGTGAAAAGTTTAATGTATTCTTTAATAAATAAAAAAAGCCCCTATCAAAACATTTTGCCATCTTTGCTTTTAGTTATAAAGTATTAAAAAAATAGCCGGTAAAAGATTTTCCGGCTATTTTTGCGTAGTACTATGTTGGAATGCTTTTGTTGATAGATAAGTATAATTACACTCCATTTTCAGGTGACAGGAAACAGTAAATTAGGTTACAACTTTGATCTTTTGACATTTTTTTATTAATTGAATTAAAAAATCAATATTGCTATAAAAATGAATATGAGGATATGCTCCTATAACATTCTTTTTTATTAATCCATCTTGCCACTTATCTATCAATTGGTTATCCCTTATTTTTTTTACTTTATATGAATATTTTACATTATCATTATCTGTTAATAATGAACGATGAAATTCGTGGCCTTTGATATACTGGTTTTCAAATGCTTCTATATCAACATAGCCAAAGTGCTGCAGTTTTTGAGTCATCTGAGATTTTGCCGGCAGGAACCCTACCATCTCATATTGCTGGTTATTCAAAGCGGTAATAGACTCAGTCAGATACATGAGTCCGCCGCATTCTGCGTAGGCAGGTAATCCTTCCTCAAGCTTCTGTCTTAAAGCACTCCTAAACTCAACATTATTTTCCAGTTCCTCAGCAAATACCTCCGGATAACCACCACCAAAATACAATGCATCTACTTCGGGGATGTGACGATCATACAGTGGACTGAAAGAGATGAGTTCCGCCCCTAATTCTGTTAATAAATTCAGATTATCTTGATAATAAAATGAGAAGGCTTTATCTCTAGCAACGCCTATTTTTAAGCCCATTGCTGAATCTTTATATGGCTTTGCAGGATTTTCTGAGAGCTCTATTGACGCATTACTTTCTGCTTCTGCAACTTCTAAAAAATAATCTAAATCAATATATTGGCTGACCATATTAGACAGTTCGTATATTTTTTCTCTTAAGTCTTCAATTTCTTCTGCTTGCACCAGACCAAGATGCCTGCTCTTTATAGATACTTGTTTATTAGTCGGCAGATAGCCGATACTGGGGATTCCTGTGTATTTATAGATAATATCTTTTAAAAGATCAAAATGTTTTTTAGAGGAAATATTATTAATCAGGACACCATTAATATGCGTATCCTTATTAAAATTTTGATACCCGTGAACCAGGGCTGCTGCACTTGTAGACATGCCTCTCCCATCAATGACCAGTATGACCGGCACTTTTAGTATTTGAGATAAATGAGCAGAGCTTCCTCTTATCTCCTTTCCCAAACCATCATATAATCCCATAACACCTTCAATAATGGCTATATCTTTATGCTCAGCATTTTTCTTGTACAAATACCTGATAACATTTTCATCTAACAACCATGAATCCAGATTATAGGATGTATTGCCAGTGACGAATTGATGAAATGCCGGATCAATATAATCCGGCCCTGTTTTAAAAGGCGCAACTCTTATTTTCCTTTTAGTCAAAGCTGCCATAATACCAGATGTTATGGTGGTTTTTCCTACACCACTAGAGGTTCCGGCAATCATGATCCCTTTCATAGCTTCACCTGATCCCCAATAGGAATGAATTGCTTTAATTTGCCAAAACCTTTATCATAATCTATTTCAATAATCGTCGCCGGCGGCACTTCAAAGTGCCAAGTATCTTTAAAATTTAAATCTAATAGATGTAGCATTAAGCTTCGTACAACACCGCCATGCGCAACCATTAAAAGGCATTCATCGGTCTCCTCTATGCTGTCGATAAACGCTTTAGCTCTTATGTGCACTTGTGCAAAGCTTTCCCCATTTGGAATAACATAGTTTTCAAAATCCTTCATAAATGAATCGTAGTGATCTTTATATTTAGCCTTTGCCTCTTTATAAGTCATATCTTCAAGAATCCCAAAATTCATTTCTTTTAAACGATCATCTTTAATAATATGGATTCCTTTTTCCTTACCAACTCTTTCAGCTATTGTTAAAGCTCTTCTTAACGGACTGGCATAGATTTTGTCTATATTTTGAAGCACTAAATATTCAACAAGCTTTTCTACCTGCTTTTCACCAAGCAAACTATATTCAGATTCTGTCCATCCATAAATTTTCTTATCTGCATTCGCTTTCGTCTCAGCATGCCGTACCATGATACATTTCATATTCAATCCCTCTTTCATTTTTTTCTAAAATAGAGTTTGTTGATTAAGCAAATTTCATTAAAAAAAACTTATCAGATATACCAGAAGCAAAAAAATAACTTGGCTGATTTCCATTATAAATCCAACGGTGTCACCGGTAATACCATTTAATCGATTTCTAATATGTGCAGTAATGATCCGTACTATTATAAAGCAGATTAATACGCTCATCAACATGTGATGATCTTGTAATATCAAGGTAATAACAAGGGGAAATATTATAGCAATTATTAACTGTCCTAATTGGCATCCTTGAACAAAGTCTTTACCCATCCCCTCTTTTTTAGCATAGGGATTATTAAAAGCGGATACAATTGCACTTGATTTTCCCACAACCGGAAAAACAAGAATGGCTGTCAAATTTACATATGAAAACAAAACAAGATAAGCTCCCAATACCATTATGAGAGATATCACGCCAAATGTACCGATTCTGCTATCACTCATTATTTCTAACATCCTTGACCGTTCTCGCCCGCTAAAAATACCATCACAGGTATCAGCTGTCCCATCCAAATGCAGCCCACCGGTGATCCATAGATAAAACAACAGTAATAAAAGACTCAGTACGGGCCTATCTATATAGGGCTCAAACAATGCTCCGCTATACAGCAATCCGCCTATTACCAAACCCACTAAAGGAAAGTATTTTATCCCTTTTATATATAATTCTTTTGAAAATTCATAAGGATATTTTATGGGCAGTCTGGTTAAAAACGTTAGCACTATTAGCAAACTCTTCATTATAATTGATCTCCTATTTCAACTTCATGGGAATACCCGATACAGTTAGATATACTTCATCTGCTTTTTTTGCGGCATATTGATTGATCCTTCCGGCTATATCTCTAAAGATTCTGCTAAACCGATTAGCAGGTACTACTCCCATGCCCAGTTCATTTGTAACCAGTATAAGCTTTTTATGATTCTTTTCGCAAAGGTTAATGAGCTTCTTTATTTCATGATGTATACCACCTTCTACATCATCAATTATCTGTTGAGCACATTGGTCGAAATCTTCTTCCGATGCCATCATGAGATTTGTAACCATAATTGTCACACAATCCAGTAGTAAACAGTCTGATGAATGGAATGCATTTAGACTTAATAATCGATTAAAATCAGAATACATTTCAACCGTTTTCCAATGCTTCGGTCTTTGTTCCCGGTGCTTTTTTATTCTATCCTTCATTTCATCATCAAAGGGAATGGCTGTAGCAATATATAAAACTTCTGTTCCCATATCTCCGGCCATTTCTTCAGCAAAAGAACTTTTCCCGCTTCTTGCGCCGCCTGTAATCAGTATCGTTTTTTTCATTGTTAACCTCTCAATAATATAAACATTTTTTCTCCTAATGAGTAAAACCCTTATCAATGATTGCAAGCCAACAATCCCAAACCTCTATATCATTAAAGCATATTTAAGGCATGGAATAAGCTTTACATTATCTTCTCTTTCTTTTACAGCCAGACGAATATAAGTATCATCCAATCCGGTAAAATCTTCACATGTTCTGATATATATATCCTCTTGTAGTATTTTCTCTTGTATTGCTTTACTTGTATGGTTTAATAGTTGGCATAGAAAAAAATTAGTATGACTTTCAATAACATGCAAGTTTTTGATCTTCTTTAGACTCTTATACATCCACTTTTTTTCAGTTTCAAACCATTGCTTTGTTCTTAGCATATACTCTTTATCATGGATTAATGCATCCACCGAATTTAAGGCAAAACAGTTTAACGTCCAAGGTTCTTTTATAGCCTCCATTTTTCTTATGATGGTCTTATTTCCAATTCCGTAACCTAATCGCATCCCGGGTACTGCAAAGTATTTGGTCATAGAACGCAATATAAAAACAGACTGATTTTCAATGTATGATTTGTATGAAGGCAATCCTGCGAAATCAATAAAAGACTCATCTATAAATATTGAAGCGTTAGTTTCATCCAATGCTTCAACAATAGGCTGAAAGTCTTGTCTACTAGTGTATCTTCCCGTTGGATTATTGGGATTACAGAACACTAAGACATCCGGCTTAATTTCTTTAATAGCATCTATAATTTTATGGGTATCCATCAAAAAATCATTTGCTTTATCCATAATGCATTCATAAATCTCAGACCCAACAACTTTAAAAGCCCTCTTGTATTCATTAAATGTAGGCTGAATAATGAGTACTTTCTTTGGCTTCAATGCCCTGGCATATAGGTAAATTAACTCTGCGGCACCATTTCCTAATATCAAATGGTCAACATGAGCTGCTTCGTATTCTGCAATACTCTTTTTAGCTGTCATACCATCTATTTCCGGATAGCGCCCTATATGATCCAATGATTTTACTATCACATTCTTTACTTCATTTGAAATTCCAATTGGGTTAATATTAATGCTGAAATCAATGACTTCTTTTTTATTTCCAAAATATCCACCATGTTTATTCATATCACACTTATAATCCTTTAGCTTTATTTTTCACTTGAAAGTATTTTTATGTTTTGAATAAAATCTGTATTAATCAGATCAACTTTGCCTTTTCCCTCAACCTTTATCCAATTATCCACCACTTCAATAATCTTTACTTTAGTAAAGTTAGAACCCAATGAACCAGTTGAAATGTTGCATATTTTACCTATACAACTCTTAATTAATTCATTTGACATGACTACACCTCT
Source organism: Clostridia bacterium (assembly GCA_028279945.1). Classification (GTDB taxonomy): domain Bacteria; phylum Bacillota; class Clostridia; order Peptostreptococcales; family JAAYPU01; genus JAKSCF01. The sequence goes on along the minus strand of JANQMT010000021.1, from coordinate 12,430 downwards.
TCTTTTTCTTTTTTTCTTAAATAGAATCGTTCTTTTCTGTGATGGTAGAATCACAAAAAATAATACAAAAATGGGAAGATAAATGGCTATCCAAACGCCAGGTTCCATAATACCATCTCCCTTATAGTAAGATTTAATTGTTTAACCCCGATTATACTTATTATACCATCATATCAAAAAATATAAGCTATAATAGCCACATCATCATACCTATTATCATGGTCGTCAATCCAAAAGATACATACATAATCTTAATAGCTTCTTTAATGTGTTCAGGTTTTAAATGATTTATGGCGTCCCCAATAGCGGGCTTGTAAACCACTTCTCCAAAGTAAGTATTGGTTCCACCAATTTGAATGCCTAAAAGTCCGGCTACTGCCGATTCGGGGAACCCACAATTAGGACTTTTATGTTTTCTGCAATCTCTTTTTAATACTTTCCAACCATTTTTTATATCATAGCCTGTCAAGTATCCTCCTGCCAGCATCATCAACGCCCCCATTCTTGCAGGCAGATAGTTAGCCCCATCATCAATTTTAGCAGATGCAAATCCAATCTCTTTATAAGGCTCCTGCTGATACCCTACCATAGAGTCCAAAGTGTTAACCGTTTTATATAAAAAAATCAGTTGTACAGGAATCCCAATATAGAATCCTATGGTTAGAAAAAATAATGGTGCTAAAACGCCGTCTATCGTATTCTCTGCAGTGGTTTCCACAGCTGCTCTCGTAATTTGTGATGCATCAAGGCCAGATGTATCTCTTCCTACTAAATAGGAAAGTTGATGCCTTGCTTTTGATAAATCATTTTCTTTTAAAGCCTTATACACTTTTAATGTTTCACATGCTAAGCACTTAGCGGCTAGGGCCGTATAAATCAGATAAATGGTTACCCCAGTATACACAAAGGAATGAATATAGGATGATACAAACAATATGCCTGTTATCACCATTTCAACAACCATAATAGTAGCTATCCATAGAAGGAATCCTGCCAATCTTAAAGGTATTCCGGTTCTTCGAACTGCCTTCTCTATAAAGCTAATGGTTTTTCCGATGAAAACAACAGGGTGGGGTATGAAAGGAGGATCTCCTAAGCAGATATCCAACCATACGGAAGCCAGGAGAATCAATATATCCTTATCCATGCTTATAGCCCTATGATCCTCTTAATATGATTAAAGTCTAAATTATTTCTGACTAACTGAGCCAATTCATTATATTGTTCTTCTTTATATTCTTTATAGGTTACCTTCTCTAGCTGCTTCAGCCCTTTTGTTTTTCTAATATGGTTCAGCAGTGCATTTCTAAAGTGATCATTATCAAATATTCCGTGTAAATAAGTGCCAAAAACCATTCCATCTTTATTTACAGCACCGCCTAAACGACCATCTTCCAGTATAACAGCCGGTCGAGTTGTGCCATTAATGATTTCACTATCTCCCATATGTATCTCATATCCTGTCACAATAAATTCATTCAAATCGGGTACAAATGGTAAATGACATTGGAGAGTGCCACTAATTTGTGTTGTCATTTTATGTTCATGGATAGTCGTTCTGATATCCAGCAGTCCCAATCCATTGGTTTGATTCAAGCTGGATTCTATTCCTTTAGGGTCCGTTAATTCTTGTCCTAATATCTGATATCCGCCGCATATACCTATAATAGGAATACCTTCTTTATGCTCTTTGTATATTGCTTTGGCCATTCCTGATTCATGAAGATAGACCATATCTTTTATGGTATTTTTGCTTCCGGGAATAACTAAAATATCCAGTTCAGAACAGTCATGGGGGGAAGTGATATATTGGACACTAACCTCCTGTTCCATATCAAATACCGTAAAATCCGTAAAGTTTGACATGTAGGGTAATCGAATAACACCAATATTAATACCCGCTCTTTTAGCAGCCTCAAATCTTGTCGTAACGCTATCCTCTTCATCAATATTGAGTTGCTTAAAAGGTACAACACCTAAACATGGCACGTCCATTTTTTGCCCGAACATTTCAATACCTGGCTTTAATATATCTAGATTGCCTCTGAATTTATTGATGATATATCCTTTAATTCTTTCTCTTTCACTGTCCTCTAAAAGCATTACTGTACCATATATAGAAGCAAAAACACCGCCTTTGTCAATGTCGCCTACCAATACTACAGGGGCATCCACAAGCTCTGCTATACCCATATTAGCCAAATCATCCTTTTTTAGATTTATTTCAGCAGGACTCCCTGCACCTTCAATAACAATAACATCAAATTGACGGCTGAGTTTATCATAGGCTTCTTTAATGCTTTGTCTAAAGATGGATTTCACATTATGATATTTATACGCTGAAATGTTGCCATAAACTTTTCCATTTAGAATGACCTGTGAACCCATTTCACTGGTGGGCTTTAATAAAATAGGATTCATCTCTATCATAGGCTCTATCATAGCTGCTTCCGATTGTACAACTTGCGAACGGGACATTTCTTTTCCGTCCTTTGTGACATACGAGTTTAGCGCCATGTTTTGAGCTTTAAAAGGCGCTACACGATAACCATCTTGTTTTAACACACGGCATATTCCCGCTGTCATGATGCTCTTTCCAACGGTGGATCCGGTTCCTTGTACCATAATACACTTTGCCATTTAGCACCTCTCCTTTAACGCATCTATTAATTGATTCATATCATTAAACACATTTGGGTAGGCGAGTTTAGGACGATTAAGGATTAAGACTTTAATACCTTTTTCTTTAGCCGCTTCTATCTTTTCGTTGACACCGCCCTCTTGTCCACTATTTTTGGTCACAACATATTGAATATCATATGCTTCATATATGGCACTATTCATGGCTTTGGTGAAAGGGCCCTGAATAGCTATTAATTGCATTGGACGTATACCTAAATCTTCACATTTCTTGAGAATGTTAGAGGTAGGAAGCACCCTAAAATATAATCTTTCGATACTAAGTTTTTTAATAAAGATTTCAATATGATTACTGCCTATGGTCAATAAAATATTCCCCTGTGTCCTAGCCAAATAATGAATGATTGAATCATAATTATCAAATCCTATGAGGCTTGTGTCTTCATAGACTTTTCTTTCATATCTAAAATAATTGATACCACAATCTTGAGCACTTTTTATAATGGTTTTAGATGCATTTTCTGCATAGGGATGCGTCGCATCTACGACACATGAAATAGGGTAATCTATCAACAGTTTTTTCATTTGTGTTTCATTCAGTTTTCCCCAATGGGCAGTCAGATTTTCTCTTTTTTCAATTAATTGCTCGCCATACTCAGTTGCTGTAAATGCCATTACATTAAATCCCTGATCCACCATTTGATCAATCAGAAGCCGGCCATCTTTTGTTCCGGAAAAAACAGCTATCATATTTGATATCCTCTAGGCGTAATGATCTTACCATTCTTTACATACGTATTAGAATTTCCAACAATCACAACAGAAGACATATCAATTTCTTCAATTGGCATATCCGTCAAATTAGTGATAAAGATGGTTTCTTTTTCTCTTGTAGCATGTCTTACAATACCTACAGGTGTATTTTTTCTTTTAAAATTGAGAAGTATTTCTCTTGCTGTCTGAATATGTGTGGGTCTGCCCATACTTTTAGGATTATATAAAACCACGACAAAATCTCCTTGACCTGCATAAGCCAGTCTCTTTTTAATGAGACGCCAATCTGTCATTAAATCACTAAGACTGATGACCACATAATCATGCATAAGCGGTGCTCCTAAACATGCTGCAGCCGCATTGGCAGCAGTCACTCCAGGTACTATTTCCACTTCCATATCATCTTCTACCAATTCATGTATCAATCCCGCCATACCATATACACCTGCATCTCCACCACTGACAACACATACATTATGCCCAATAGCAGCATGCTCAATAGCCGTCTTGCATCTCTCAATTTCTTGTTTCATGCCTGTAGCCAAAACCTTTTTGCCTCTTGTCAAACTTTGAATAAAAGGCAAATAAGTCTTATAGCCAACAATCACACTACACCTACGGATAGCTTCAACCGCTGAAGGTGTGATATGCCCCCTGCTTCCGGGGCCTATTCCTACAACATAAATTTTACCCATTTTTTTCCTCCCAAATTGACACTGTCATACCATTAACAATGGTTTTAGGAACTACACAAATTCCTTTATTCGATACTAAATAGCCGCAAGGCTCTGCTACACTGCCTATTCCTACAATTTTTTTTACAAAGGGCGAGCTTTCAAAATTGTCTTCAATCGCTTCTATTTTTTCAATTGGAACGATTTCCAATTCGGCATCAAGCATCTCAGCAGCACTTTTAACAGCTTGTTCATGCCTTTTTAAAGGAATTGTAGCTACTTTCTTAATTGATTTAATATGTATGTTATTTTTCTGCATAATATGTTTCAACTGCTCTAAAAGTGTATGAGAATCATAATGTTTTTTACACCCTATTCCCAAAACCATAGTTTTAGGTATCAACTGTACCATAGGAATATTAAAATGGGATGTCCTATTAGAAATATACACCAATCCATCAATTTTTTCATTTTCTTTAGGGTCCCACTTTTTTATACCATTGACTTTTTTTACATCCAAGCTGTCTTCTAAATCTTTGTCGATGATCATTCCAACAGAAAAATCATTAACCATTAAAGCGGTTATTTCCTTAGCTTTTTCCATATCGTCTATGATATAATTCATCTCTTTTGCAAGCATATCTATGGATTGGATACCTTTTGCATCAGAAGCCGTTGTGATAACAGGACGCGCATTGATATACTCAGCCAGCTTTACAGCTCTTTCATTTGCACCGCCTAAATGGCCGGACAATAGACTAATAATGTATTTGCCTTCTTCATCCATAACTAAAACAGCCGGATCTTGAGTTTTGTCTTTGATATAGCTGCTTATTACTCTGATGACAATCCCTGCAGCCATTATAAAAATTAATGTATCGTATTGATTAAATATCCGACCGACTAAATCTTTCAAACTTCCATCAATAATATGGACATCATGGACATGTTCTTCTCCTACTGCCTTTTCAAAGCCATAAATATCAACATCTATCATTTTACTTATTTTAGCCGCTTGCTTGAGCCCGCCTTTAGTTGCCGAAATAATAGCCCATTTCACTTGATCATCCGCCTGTACTCATGACTAAAATTTTTATCATACAGCTTTGAAAACTCATATTCGTCTCCCAGAAAATGGCCTACTAAAATTTGAGCTGTTTTATTTATATTGGCCGCTTTAACCTTTTCTGCAATATTGGAAAGTGTTCCTATTACTACTTTTTGATCCTCCCATGTTGCTCTTTGTATAACCGCCACACGTGTGCCGGGTGGATATTTTTTTATCAACGCCTCTACCACCTCATCTATCATGTGCACAGATAAAAAGATTGCCATTGATGCTTCATGTGAAGCTAACCGTTCAAGTTTTTCTTTTTCCGGTACAGATGTTTTTCCTTCTATTCGTGTGCATATAACGGTTTGAGATACACCGGGAAGCGTAAACTCCTTATTAATGGCTGCTGCAGAGGCAACAAAAGAGCTGACACCCGGTATGACTTCATACTCAATGTGATGCTCATCCAATAAGTCCATTTGCTCCCGTATAGCCCCATAGATGCTTGGATCACCTGTATGTATCCTTGTTACAATTTCATATTTTTTTATACCCTCTAATAATTTAGCGATGACTTCTTCTAAAGTCATACCCGCACTATTATAGACTTCGGCATCATTCTCGTTGTACTGTAATATCTCCGGGTTTACCAGGGATCCTGCATATATAATCATGCCGGCTTCTTTGACTTTATTCATCCCTTTTATGGTAATCAATTCCGGATCGCCGGGCCCTGCCCCAATAAAATAAACTTTTCCCATTTTGCACCTCCTGCACTTCAATATTTAATTATTCTACTTTTTCAGTAGAAACAATATATATTGGATTTTCTGCTTGCATCATGGTTAACGATGCATCTATTTTTTTATTTTTAGAAATGTTCACATGAACCACATCAATATCTTTATAATTTAATCCTCTCAATACGTCTAAAGCTGTATGCAAATTCTCTATGGTAATAAAATTCATAACCATCCTGCCGTGATTCACCAAAAGCTTGTGGGATTTGGTAATAATATCTTCTAACCTGCCGCCGCTGCCCCCTATAAAAATTCTATCAACAAAGTCACCTACTCCATCAAATGCCCTTGGTGCTGTTCCTTCAATTACTGTGATATTATTTATATTAAATCTTTCTATGTTTTTTTTAATTAGCTCGATGCCTTCTTTTTTTCTTTCTATAGCATACACGCTTCCATTTTTAGCTCTGAAACCAGCTTCAATGGATACAGAGCCTGTACCTGCTCCAATATCCACCACTACGTGATGCTTTTGTATGCGCAATTTGCCTAAAGCAATACTTCTGATTTCTTCCTTGGTCATAGGAATATTGCCTCTAATAAAATGATCATCACTGATTGACCAGGCATATTCATATTGACTATTCATTCATAATCACCACCACACACATATTGAAGGGTCTTGTTTCTTTTGCTAGCTCAGAAATACTAAACTTAGATATTTTTTCATTTTCATAGGTTAAGTTCTCTCCAACATAAATCAGTTTATTAAGCACATTGTACTTTAACAATTCCTCAGCTATCTTTATAGGTGTCCACTTCTTATCCGTCAATAAGCCTACTTTTTGATGTTTTTTAACCAAATCAATAAAGTTGACATCTTTTCCATGTAGACTTTGGATGCATGCATCGTCCCACAGTTCACATATTGCAGCAAACATATATTGCATGGAACTGATGCCTGTATGCACTTCAAGCTCATCTATGTTAAAATGATTTTTTAGAAACCGAAGAAGGCTATAAAAACCTGTATCTCCTGTAACCAAAATGACTATTTTTTTGCAAATTCTATTTTTCTTTATATAATCAATCATGGCTTCATAATGACTTTGTAAAATAACTATCTCTTTATTTTGCTCATCTACAAGGTCAAAGCAACGTTTTGCACCAATTAGTACATCTGCCTGCTCAATTTTTTTTCTTGATATAGGGAGTAAATAATCTTGTCCACCCGGCCCCATACCAACCACACAAATTTTATTCATTTCCAAACGCCTCTATCCATTGTTTCCCATTAGGACATGCTCCCAGAAGACCATGTACATTGGAAAAAATAATCGTACCCAACTCAATTTCATGGTTGACTCTGTTGCTGCACTGTTGAGAAATTTTATGGGCAATATTTTGAAAAACCATCTCATTTCTACTTTCTTTTATATATTCAATGGCCTCATCTGTCGTAATGCTTCTTAATACCTTTTTACATATATGAACTGGAATATCAGCGTTAATACAGTGAGCAGCTAATATTTCCATCCTGGCATCTGCATGCTTACTATGGGTATTAAATATACCACCTGCAACCTTTATCATTTTTCCCATATGCCCTACCCATAGTATTCTTTTGAATTCATATTCTAATGCCTTGTCTAACATAAAGCCAATATAGTTGCTGGTTTTGATATGAACCTTATCTTTTAATCCCAGTTCTCTTGAAAAATTTCTTCCATAATTACCCGGCGAAAAAATCACATTTTGTACCCCCTCACCTTTGAGTACAGAAAGTTCTAAAGCTAAGGATTCCTTCAAAGCATCCTCAGACATAGGCTCTACAATACCCGTAGTACCGATAATAGAGATACCTCCAACTATACCTAATTTAGGATTAAAAGTTTTTTTGGCAATGTTCTCCCCTTCCGGTACGGAAAACTCAATTTCCACGCCTTTATCCCGAGGCAGCACTTTTGACACTTCACTTCTTATGTTTTCAATGGGTCCGGGGTTTATAGCTGCTTTGCCCACTTCAACTGGCAGTCCCTTTTTAGTGACAACACCTATTCCTTTTCCACCGGTAATTTTTATCCCCTTTGCATCTGACTCTCTTGCCTTAGCAAATATTTTAATGCCATTGGTGATGTCAGGATCATCTCCGCTATCTTTAGTAACCGAACACGCCACGAAAGAAGGGTTCACTTTTATATCATGAATATCTAGCATCAATTTTGTCCCATTATTGGTTGTAATGCCGATCACATCATAAGTGATCTTTTCAAAAAGCATCTTCGTAGCAGCTACCCCTGCCGCAACAGCGCAGGACCCTGTTGTATATCCACATCTCAGTTTCTTACCATTCTTGAATACATACCGATCTAACATTAATCTCACCTAAATCATATACATTAAGGCATTCATGATAGCTACCGCTATTGTACTACCACCTTTCCTGCCCGTCACTGTTATATATGGTACATCTAAATCCAATAGAATCTCTTTAGATTCTTCTGCTCCCACAAAGCCTACCGGGACTCCAATAATCAGTTCTGGTTTCTTCCCGGATTTCAGTATAAGCTCTTTTAATTTAAACAATGCTGTAGGTGCATTTCCTATAACAAATATTTGAGTTGTATCGTCATCAAAGGCCTTTTCCATACCAACCATAGAGGGAGTGATGCCACTTTTTTCAGCTGCCGCGATCACATATTTATCATGGGACAGATTATAAATTTCACAATTCAGCTCAGAAAGTTTACGCTGATTTATCCCTACCATAATCATTTTTGTATCTGCATAGATTCTACAGCCCTTTTTCAATACATGCATTGCAGCTTCAACGGCAAGAGGATGAAATTTTATTAAGTCTCCATATTCAAAGTCTGCTGTAGTATGAATGACTCTTTTTACGATTTTTAAAGTCTTCTCATCAAATTTTGAAGCTTTATTTCCCAATTCCTTCTCAATAATTTCAAAGCTGGTTGCTTCAATTTTTTTTGGTTGTTGAATATAATCCAAGTTAATCAAATCCTTTTTTATTCACTTATTTTTTTCAAAATGTCTATAACGAATTGTCCTGTCACTTCTTGTTCAGGGTAGAATTGTCCATCTGAGCAATTCAATACACCATTGTCTACCAGTATTTGTATCATTTTCTTGTTTTGAGCACTTTCAATGTCCTTTATTGGGATAGATTGATCTACTCTTTTGAAATCTAACATCATATATATGGTTTTAGCTAATTCATCTTTTGTTACTATTTGGGATGGATGAAAATATTCTTCGCCGCCTATTTTATGTTCATCCATCCACCCAGATATTACGGCAGTCTCTATATAATCGAAACTTTCATCCGTATAGGATACATCTTTAAAAAACCCATAGGTATGGCCCTCATGTTCTTCTTTATAATACCTTGAAGAAGATGGTATAAAGATAGGCTTATGCATATATTTTACCACTATTTCTGCTAAATGGCTTCTGCTTAGGGGTTGGTCATTATAATATTGATCCAGTTGATCCATAATCTCCGGATACATGTATCTTGCTACTTCACAAATTCCCTTATAATACCTGAAAGTTGGGCTGGAAATAATCTTCTGATTTATCGTAAAAACTTTATCTTCTCTAACCGCTTTTATAGTATCAAAACCCGGTCTAATAACAATAGAATGGTAGTTGCCACCAGAGTTCATGGCACCTCTTTGGGATACGTATACATCTATTTCTTCTGCATGTTCTAAAATACGTTCTATGCCATATGCCGCAATTGAACTGCCTTCAGTAATGGGTTCTACATCAGATGCTATGTTGATGCCACCGGCAAATTGAATAGCCAGTGCAGGCATAGAATCGATTGTTACGGTTCGATATTTATTTTCTGTTGACTCAAAGTATACTTTCTTTTTAGGTTGAATCCCCTCTGTTATTTCTGAAATAATGTCTATTTGCTCATAAAAATGCTGCAATTTTTCCTCTGCTGCCATTTCTTTTCCTGTAAGTAATCCTAATTTTTTAATATAATCATCAAAATCCTCAAATTTCTCAGGGTATAAAGATACAACCGGAATGCCTACTCTTTTGATAGCTTCTACAAATTCAGGATTTTTTCTGTTTATAAAAGGACGAATCAAAACCAAATCCGGTTCAGCTGCGATAACTTTTTCTGGATCAGATTTGTAATCGTAAACTGCTTTTTCTAAAGCCTGGACAGGATATATATCTGAAGTACCTACCCCAATAATCTCTTCATCCAAACCCAAATAAAACAAATTTTCTGTATGGGCAGAATATAAAGAAATAATTTTTTTGCAAGGTTGGTCCAGCGCAATTGCTTCACCCATATCATCAACAAAATGTATGCTTTTTTCTTCAATAGGCTGTTGCTGATTCACTTGCTTCCCAGGGCTGCATCCTATTGTTTCAAACAGGAGTATGACAGCTAACAGCAGTCCAAATATTTTTTGGTTCATATTCGTCTTTCCTTTCTTATCAGGTTACAAGTAACAGGGGACAGCCCTTCTGGTGTCATCACAAATAGTTAGTTTGTGTAGGGAACGCGCCTCCGTGCCGTTCCGTTTCAAAATCAAAACATAATCGGGCTTGCTGAACAAATACGCATTATTAACTACAGGAGATATTTTATAAATGCACTCCTAATGAGTGAAGCTTTCATCAAATTATCATATTGCAATTAATATGGTATCATTCAGCAAGAAGATTATTAAATCAGCTTTATTTGCTATTCTCCATCCATAGCTGCTTTCAAATGCTCTATATATAGTTCTTGAATTTCAGGCATTTCACCTAATCCTTTTAGTATGTAGTCCACATCATATCCTTGGCTCTTTAACATGACTTTCCAAGAATCCTCTTCGTCCCCTGCCATGTCATTTTGTGCATGATCTCCTGCTACTACCATTAAAGGCATTAAAGTTACTTTTTCAATTTGGTTTTTCTCTAACTTTTTAATAACTGTGCCCAGTTCCGGAAATCCTTCTACAGTACCAACAAAGACATTATCGATACCCTCATCTTCAAAAACGTAATCCAAACATGCATAAGCAGCATTGGCATCATGATGGGTGCCATGTCCCATTAAAAGGACTGCCTCACCTGCAGATCTTTCCGGCATATGACCGATATAAGCATTGGCAACAGCAGCATAGTCTTCATGGCCGGTTAATAACGGCTTACCCATTTTAAGGATATTAAACTCTTCAGTAAAACTCATAACGGCTTCGGCCAACTCATCATATTCTGCTCCATTAATAACATGAAGGGACTGAACATAAACCTCAGTATAGCCCTCTTCTTTTAATCTGGTTAATGCTTGATTTGGATTATCGATTTCAATACCATCTCTTTCCTTAAGCTTATTAATAATAAACTGTGAAGTGAAAGCTCTTTTAATATCATATTCGGGAAATGCTTCCCCAATTCTTTGTTCTGTTGCACCAATTGTCTTCTCTCTGGTATCTGCATAACTGGTACCAAAGCTCACAACCAGTATAGCTTTCTTAACTTCAGAGGAAGCTTCTTCTGCCGGCTCTTCTGTCTGCTGTTGATTACAACCAACAATACTTGTACCTAAAGTAATAGCGAGTAGTAAAGAAAGAATTTTTTTCATTTTCTATCTCCCCTTTTTTAAAATTTTTTATTTTAAACGCGCGCGAGAAAAATTATGTTGTAATATAAAAGCCAAATTCATCTACTTTTTCAACATCTATATTAAATGTATATTTTATAGACTTCACATCTACTATTTCATCGGGACGACCATAATCTACTATCTTCCCTTTTTTTAACATACATACCTTATCACTAAAGCGATAGGCTAAATTGATATCATGCATCACTGCAATTACTGTCTTTTCTTCTTTTCTAACAATCTCTTTTAGGATTTTTAAAGCATTCACACTATGAGAAATATCCATACTGGAAAAGGCTTCATCTAAAAAAATAATGTTTGGCCGCTGTACCAGCGTTCGAGCAAAAATAACTCTTTGAAATTCACCACCACTGATTTCAGTAATCAATTCATCTGCAAATTGATACGTATCCGTTAAATTCATAGCTTGGGTTACCATTTCTGTATCCTGGATGCTGACAGTACTTAGGCGGTTTTTATAGGGATGCCTTCCCATTGCCACAACTTCAAAACACGTAAAAGGAAAGTTAATTTTTTTATTCTGGGCTATATAGGCAAATTGCTTTGACCTTTCATGAATCGTATATTGTGACAAAGCTTTATCTTGATAATATATTTGTCCGTCATAATTTTCATTTAGTCCGCTTAGACAATTCATTAATGTAGTTTTACCGGAACCATTTGCCCCGATAATAGAGATAAATTCTCCTTTTGATATATTTAAATCCAGATGGTCCAATATTATTTTTTTTCCATAACTAAAACATAAGCCTTCGGTTTTAATCATAATAACTCCTAACCTAGATTATTCATGGAAACTGCGAAAAAGGTACAAATATTTTGGAATTTATCGATTCTATCATTTTTTTGCTGTACTTGGTTAGTACAGTAGAAAAATTATGGGAGC
>JANQMT010000178.1:0-12914 GCA_028279945.1 Clostridia bacterium | reverse complement strand
GATCTGACTCATCCATATTTTTTGTCGTGCAAAGAATGGGACGGCTGGGTTGCAGCAAAAATACACTATTGCACAATTCCTCTAAAGGTATTTGTTTTTTCAATATTTGGTCACCCCCATAAATAAATAGTTATCTGCTATAATCATAAGCTCAGTTTTCCACCGATTGAAGCTCACCTGTAGCTTTTACCTTTATCCTTAAAGCTTCTACCGGAAGGTAGGCCAATGGTGTTTCTTCGATGTCTACTATTTTTACTGTTTTTGGGTCTGCTCCTGCTTTTACCGCTTCTTCTATGGCTTTATTTTTAGCTTCTTTTATGGCTTGATTTCTTGTATTACCATTCAAAGACCAAATTTGATCTACCTCTCCACCTACTTTTGCAATAGCGGCACCAATGGCGTTAGCAAACTCATAATTTTGAGGTCGAATAACCTTGGAAGCTCCTTTTAATTCACTATTAACCATAAAACTTCCGCCGCCTACTAAGATCACAGGAATTAAATCATGGCTGGTCTTAATTTTATCAATAGCCTCTTCGATCATCTGATTGACTTTGGTAAATATAGCATTTATAACATTTACAGGCAGGTCTACCGCTTGCCCCCCTGATTTAAGCTTTTCTTTATCTAGATTGTTGGCTGAAATAGCTACATCAGTTAATGTCAGTTTATGTCCGCCCCAGGTTTGGCCGTGGGTGACAATATTATAGCCCACACTTTCCGGACCAATCCTTATATCTTTAAAGTTTAAGTCAACAACACTACCTCCCCCCAAACCTAAAGAAATCAAATCCGGCATACGGAAATTCGTCTTTATTTCACCTAAAGCTATGGGTAGGTAGGATTCTCTAGGATAACCATTTTGTAAAATACCTATATCTGTTGAAGTTCCACCTACATCCACTACTAAACAATTCTTGAGTCCGCTTAAAAAAGCAGCTCCACGAATACTATTACTAGGGCCTGAACAAATGGTTAAAATGGAGTAATTCTTTGCATACTCAATAGACATTAGGGAGCCATCATTTTGACTAAAAAAAGTAGGTGCGGTAATATTTCGGTTTTTCAGTGTTTTTTCCAAGCTCTCTGCTATCTGTCTAGCAATATTTGTAAGAGAAGCATTAAGCGCTGCCGAGTTTTCCCTTTCCAATAAGCCTATGCTGCCAACTTGATGAGAAAGCGTGATAGGAAAATCATCTCCCAAAATTTCTCTAGCCAGCTGTGCAACTCTAAGTTCTTGTTGAGCACACACAGGTGAAAAAACGCCGCTAATTGCTATTGCTTCCAGCCTGCGCTGTTTTATTTCCAACAACGCATCTTTTACTTGTCTTTCCTTTAATGATACTATTTGAGAGCCATCAAATTCATATCCGCCATCTACAATAAACCAATGCTGACCTACTAATTCCTTTAAGTCCTCAGACCAAGTGTAAAAAGGTTCTATCCCTGTAGCTGAGGGACTACCTATACGAATTACACCTATGGAGGCAAGGTTTTTCCGTTGTATTATTGCATTTCTGCTTTGGGTAGTGCCAATCATTACGTAATTTATCTGATTTGCCTTTACATCTGTTCTATCCAGTACTGTATCAATAGCGTGAATAATTCCTGTTTCTACATCAGGGGAAGTCGGTACTTTTATCGCACCTAGTAATTTACTGTTCCCTATAGTCGTACTCAAGATTACAGCATCCGTGTGAGTCCCACCAACGTCAACCGCTAACCGAATGGACATTACGCTTAACCTCCTTCTCTATCAGCTTCTGGTTGGCAAGCTTTATTAGTATCTGCTTATGGAGATGTTCGATAGGTTCGTAGTCAAAGTCATAGCCAAAATATCTAGGACCCCATACTTTTATTGCCTCATTAGTTCGCATAATTTCAGGTGTTGGAATACCTATCACCATAATCCTATAGCCATATTTAATCTGCTCAATAGTTAAAGGTCTTCCGGTTTCAGCATCAAGGTATGAGATAATGTCAGGGACCATAGCAATTTTTTCATTATTTCGATAAGCAACAAGATTCTCATTTTGAAAATGAATGGTACATTCTTGGCCTTCAAATTCTTTATATCCTTTAATGACGACGCGCCCTCTAAGATAGCTTTCATTTAAACGACGGTCCACATCGATAATCTTACCTAGAAACAGTTGAATAGCTTTACTGTAAATGGAACTATTCGTTGCTTCCTGGATTTTAGCAAAGACATTTGCTTTATTTTCAATTGCTTTGCGGATAGATGAACCTAATCTAATTGCAAAGGAAATTGTTCCACTTATTGCTGTTTCTTTCATCTGCTCTCCGGTCATGGTATATCCGGCCATATTTCCTATTCCACCCATTTGCGCCAGCAGGCTGCGGGAAATATCTGTTGCCCGATAATTATCCTTTATCTGTATTAAAATATGTTCATTTTTTTCATTGTTTATTACCATAGGCGCAGCATTAATACCGTAAACATGAAAACTAGTCATTTGGTGTTCAGGTAATGCCCTTCCCATTCCATCACAATCCACCACAGGAATACCCGCCTTTGAGGCTACTATGAAGGGCGTAACAGAGTTTAAGCCGCCCACTTCAGTAGGCATAGTAGCAAAAGTTTTTTCTCCCAAGTATGACTCCAAGTACCGTAACGCTTCATATGCTTCTTCACCACTTAAAATTTTCTCTTGCAATATAGTTGTAGCTCCCATGACATTTGTGGGGATAACCAGAGCATCATCAGGTACTTGATATGGTTGAATCAACTTTACCTTCCCATACTTCTCAATAGCCTTTTTAGCTAAGAGCTTACTTATATACGGATCTCCACCCCCACCTGCACCTAAAATTGTAGCACCGATGACCAAATCTTCTATCTCTTGTAGTCCAATTTCTAATACTACCATTGTATCTCCTCTCCGTTAGCTATAATTCACGCAAGAACTATGCCATCATTTTTTTCTCAACCTAAGACCTATTCAAAGCTTTACCGTTATAGGCTTTGAGGTCATTTCGTGAAATTGATTAAGAATTCTTTATTGTTTGAAAATTCTTATATTGAAAAATAAAAATTCTCATATTGACAAATTCTATTATCTTTAGCTTTTAGGCTCCTTAAGTTTTCGATATAAAGTTGCTAAACTAATTCCTAAAGCTTTAGCCGCATTTTTTTTACCTTGAGTGGTGTTACCGTACCTCTTTAATGCAGCTGCAATCTGCTGAAGTTCCATATCTTTAACCTTAACCACACTATGCAGTTTATGAGCAGATGATTGTTTTGAAGCCTGCTGTTGTTGTTCCGCTAAATAAGGCGGTAAGTGATGCAGGTCTAACAAATTGTTTTTGCAAGGTATACTAACCACATACTCAACCACATTTTCTAATTCTCGTATGTTTCCAGGCCAGGAATAATTAAAGAAAAAGTTGAGTACTTTTGCAGAAAATCTCTTACTGGTTTTTCCGGCTAAAACCGTATGTTTTTTTAATAAATGCTCTAACAGGATATATATATCGTCCTTTCTTTCCCTCAAAGGCGGCAATTGCAATGGTAATACATTTAATCGGTAATAAAGGTCACTTCTAAATTTATCTTCCTTCACCAGCTCCTCTAAATCCTTGTGTGTCGCTGCAATAACCCTTATATCTATAGGAATTTGTTTTATTCCCCCTACCCGCTCCAATTTCCGCTCTTGTAAAACTCTCAATAGCTTTGCCTGCAAAAAAAGCGGCATATCTCCGATTTCATCTAAAAAGATTGTGCCTCCGGATGCAATTTCAAACCTCCCGGGTTTGCCCCCTTTTTTTGCTCCGGTAAAAGAACCTTCTTCATATCCAAAAAGTTCGCTTTCCAACAAGTCATTAGGTATAGCGGCACAGTTTACAGGTATAAAAGGCTTGTCTTTCTTTTGACTAGCTGAATGGAGAGCTTGAGCCAGCAGTTCTTTCCCTGTACCTGTTTCTCCTAAAATTAAGACCGTAGAATCACTTAAAGCAAATGCCCTCCCTTTTGATCTAAGTTCTTCCATCTGTTTGCTGACACCAATAATGTCATCAAAGGAATACCAGTGATTATTGCTGTGTTCACCCTTATTAATTTCCTGTCGCTTTCGTAGCTTGAGGAATAAAATGTTGGCTATCACTTTTTCATTACTTTCGATTAACTGCTCTAACCGGCAAAGACAAAATAAATTTCTGTCTCCTGTAAAGATTGGTAAAACTTCTTCCAAATTACTGTTTACCGGTTCATGCATTTTTTTAAAAAGAATAGCATCAGGGAAAACGTCATTTAAACACTTTCCGTTCAACGCCCCATCCGGCTTCACGTTTACCCCCAACATTTCCTTTGCCTTTTCAGTAAGGTAAAGAATCCGTCCTTCCGAATCGGATATGATTACCCCTTCATTGGATACTTGTAATGCGAAGTTAATACATTTGGCTAATAAATTATCCATATGAATCCTCCTCTGCAGAAATTTCTCATTATGAGAAATTTTCTCTCTATCAGTATTCTCAAATTAAGATTATTATAACATACTGAAAATTGTTGAATCGGTAATTTTTTTGACTATTTTGAATTATCTTAATATACAGTTGATTCTATGGTAAATAGTTTATAAACAAATCAAATGCAGGGTGTATAGATATGCGAAAACCGATATTTATACACCCTGCATTCAATTGCATAGTTGTTGTCTTTCACCTGAAAGGAAGTAAAATTCTCAATTAATGTTTTATAAATTCATTTAGCATTTTAGCCAGTCTTGTGATGCCGATCACTATGTTTTCGTCTGAAGCATTTGAATAATTAAGCCTTAAAGTATTTTTCTTTTTACTATTAGGATAGAAAGATTCACCCGGAACAAAGGCCACATTATTTTTGATGCTTTTTATTAATACTTCTTTTGTATCAATATACTCAGGCACCGTTACCCAGCAAAATAAGCCGCCATTTGGTTCTGTGTAATGTATTTCTTGATGAAAAGTTGATTTCATGGTATTAATCATTAAATCTCTGCGCCGCTTATATACATTTCTAATTTTATCTATATGGGTATCCATATCATAAATTTCTAAAAATCTCGATAGTTCTCTTTGGCTGAGAGAGGATGTATGCAAGTCTAAACCTTGCTTCAATAAAATATAATGTTTTAGCGCAGCTTCATCGGCTGCCACCCATCCTAATCGAAGACCTGGACAAAATGTCTTTGAGAATGTACCCAAAAAAATCACTTGACCTCTATGGTCTAACGCGTTAAGAGACGGTATAGGCGTCCCTTCATATCTTAATTCTCCATAAGGATTATCCTCAATGACAGGTATATCATATTGGCGCATTACCTGCATAAATTGCCGACGTCTTTTTTCTGACCAGGTTCTGCCGGTTGGATTTTGAAAATCAGGTATGGCATAGATCAATTTGATTTTTTTCTCTTTTAATAATGTTTTTTCTAATGCTTGTATGTCCATACCACTTTCATCTGTAGGTATCTCAATATATCTGGGTTTATAAGCATTGAATGCATTAATCGCTCCCAAGTAGGTGGGGCTTTCGCATAAAATGGTATCCCCTTCATTTAAAAATATTTTTCCGGATAAATCCAAACCTTGCTGAGAGCCGCTTGTGATCAATATGTTGCTGCCTGTTAATTGAGTGCCAAATCTTTTATTCATCCTTTGCGATATTTGATTTCTTAAACGCGTATATCCTTCTGTTGGGGCATATTGTAAAGCTTCTTTTCCGGTTTCATCCAAAACGGAACAAGCTATTTTTTTAAGCTCTTCTATAGGAAAAACGTTTGGATCAGGCAGCCCTCCTGCAAAGGATATGATTTCGGGTTTTTCTGTTAACTTCAATAACTCTCTTATCTCAGATGCTTGAATAGAATTCATTCTGTCAGCCAATTTAACGTTCATTGTTATCCTCCTTTACTTTTTTTATCTAATAAATTGGAGTTGTATCCATATAGGTTGTGTTTTCATTATCGCTATTGATTTCATCATTAATAATTGTCATTAAACATTTAATTCCTTTTTCAATTGCCTTAATACTAGGGCATGTAAAATTAAGTCTAATATAATTTTTGCCTTGTCTTGCTGAGTAAAATGTCTCTCCGGGTACAAAAGCAACATTATGTTTGCCGGCACTAAGCAATATTTTTGAAGCATCAATATTTTCGGGTAATTTACACCAAATATACAATCCCCCTTCCGGGACATTCCAGGTCACTCCGCTGGGGTGATATTTTTGTAAAGCATTCAACATGCAATCCCTACGCTTTAAATACGCTTTCTTAACCTTTTCTAAATGACTTGGTAACAATTTCTCGGTAATATATTCGTTTAAAATCCATTGACTTAAACTATTGGTATGAATATCTATATTTTGCTTTGCCAGAGCAAATTGTTTAACTACTGCCCTTGGAATCGTAAACCAACCAACTCTCAACCCCGGAAATAATATTTTAGAAAAAGTATTGAGGTATAAAACATAACCATAACTATCCATGGCTCTTAGGGTAGGTAAAGTTTCTCCATCATACCTGAGAAAGCCATACGCATCATCTTCAATGATTGGTATTTCAAAGTAATAAGCTAAATCAAGCAATTTCTTACGTCTTTCTAAACTCATGACGGCTCCTGTAGGGTTTTGAAAAGTAGGCATGGTATAGATTAACTTTGGTTTATATCGAATGATATGGGATTCAAGGATATCCATACGCATACCATTTTGATCAATTGGTACACCAATAACTCTTACGTCCATATTCCTGAAAAGCTGTAAAGCACCTAAATAAGTTGGTTCTTCAACAAGGATGGTGTCTCCTGTTTCCAACAATACTCTGGCGATTAAATCCAGTCCTTGCTGAGAGCCGGATAAGATCATGATTTCCTCTATTTTCGATGTAATCCCCATACTTTCTTGTAATGCTTTAATGCTGTTTCGTAAACCCACATGGCCTTCTATAGGGGTATGCATCAATGCTTTGTATCCATAGTCTTGCATCACCTTTACCGTGATTTTAGTTAAATCATCCATTGGATATAATTCCGGTGAAGCCATTCCGGCAGCAAATGAAATAATATCGGCTTTATTGGTAATTTCTATTAAATCCAATACAATGGAATCATTATTTTTATGTGCATTTTGATTATAAATTTGTCCCCAGGAAATGGGGTTGACCATGTTTTGATTATTTTCATCCCCAAAAGTTGCAGGCTGTGCCACAATAGTCCCTTTACCTACTTGTGAATCCACCAAACCACTGGCTTTTAATTCTCTGTAAGCATTCAGGACGGTGCTTCTGTTTACATTCAACGTTGCAGCTAATTTTCGCTCAGGCGGCAGACGATAACCGGAAGGCAATCGCCCGGCCAGTATTTCTTCTTGAATTTGATGATAAATTTGTATGTATAGCGGCGTACTGCTGTTTCTTGTAATTTTAATATCCATGTTGTAAGTCCTTTCGACATCAACCAATTTTTAAATTGGTATCATCCAATATGTATGTTAATTTATTATATTCCCATATTAAAGACTCGACAACCACCAATCCAAGATTATTTTTGCCATCCAATTTATAATACCACGCTCATTTATGAGCGTGGTATTAAGGTTATACGATCCAATCTTATTTTCCCTATTAAGATGGCTGTGGGTCTTTAATAAGGGTGAAAATTGGCTGTGGTTTGTTTAAGCGCTTTCGTACCTTATATCTTCCGGTGGAACGCCTAATTCTATTAACTTTTCTAAAGATGACTCCATGGCCTTTTTGGGACCGCACATATATACTTTATATCCTGCTAAATTGATATCGGAAAGATGATCGGTTACATGGCCTTTTCGTCCTTCCCAATCATTTTCTCGTGACACAATCCTTCTAAATTCAAATCTTCCTTTACTTTCTTTCTCAAGATTTTCTAATGCCTCTTTATAAACCTGTTCTTTTTCATATTTTGTTCCAAAGAGTAATTTTATTTCTTTTATGGTATTATTATTGTTTAGTATGTTGTGGACGATGGGTAAAAATGGCGTAACACCAATTCCTACACCAATAAGGAGCACTTTTTCTGCTGAAGGGTCGATGACCAATTCTCTACCCATTGGCCCTTCTAAATCAATGATATCACCTGTTTTAAACTGATTGAAGATAATAGATGTACCATAACCATTTTCAACGCTTTTTACAGTAACTCGAACTTTGGTTTCATCATCATTGGTAGATGAAATGGTATAGGCTCTAAAAGTTTCAGGATCATTTAAAATTTTCACAAGCATAAACTGTCCCGGGCTGTACCTTACTTTCTGGGGCTCAATAAATTTTAATGTATACGCCCTGATATCATTTGTCAGCTCTTTAATTTCTTCAATCTGAGCTTTAATTCTTGTTCTGCTCTCAAAGCCTGATGTATTGATATTATTTTTGATCAATTGAGCAGTTTTTTGATTATTTAATGTTAAAATCTCTGCCGGACAATTCTCAACACAGGTTAAACAACGTATACAAGCTTCATGATCAAATTGATTGTGATCTGAGAATTCCTTAAAAGGTACCAGTTGCATGGGACATACTCTTGCACATTTTCCGCATTGATGGCACATGGATTTATGGGACACGGTTACCTTTTCATCTGTTGTTTTGGTTACGCCTAATTTTTTTCCCAAGCTATAGGATAATTTTTGAACGGTTCCCATAGGGCAAAAGTTACACCATGTTCTGGGAGCAAATAGCAAACCCAAAGTTCCTCCGACGATGGTTACCATAATATAACTCATCACAAATATGAATCCTAACCTTTCGAAAAACATGGCTGACCCATATAACCCTATTACCTTTATGAATCTTCTTGTCAACATCAACATAAAGAAAGTAAAAAAAAGTATTGTTAACGTTTTTGAGCGAAAAAACTTGGGTATTTTTGTGTTTCTGCTAAACTTAATTAAAACCGAATCGTACAAACTTCCGTGAGCGCATATATTCCCACACCAATATCGTCCCTTAAAAAAAGAATACAGTGTTAATCCGATCATAACCGGTATAACCAAAAGTCCTATTAGAGGCTGCCACAAACCAATAATAGCTACGGAAAGCGTAAAAATAAATCCGTATTTTCTAATAATGGTAAAAGTTCTTTCTGTTTTAATATTATAGTTGGTTGCCATAATCTCTCTCCTAATTCAAAAGTAATTGTATATATCTATATATTACTATATTCGAATAATTAAATATTGTAAACAAAAAATTGAATTTTTTTTCATACAAATACTAACATTTTAACTTTAAATCTGCTTAGGATATATAAAATATTCTAATTTATAGCATTTTTTTTGGATTGCTAAACAAATACGGATGTATTCGCCATAAGCTGCGGAACGGCTGCAGAGGCCGTTCCTGCAAAATGATTCATAAAAACATATCTATTTTAGTATCAAACAAGTCTTTATACCTTTAATTGGTTAATGTATTGCTTTACGTCTTCTGCGGTTGAAAGATTTAATATATCATCTATTTTTTTAGCCATTATTGCTTGACTGGTATTTTTAACAATATATCGTGCTTTCAGTACGGAACCGGCACTCATACTAAATTCATCTAACCCCATTCCCAATAGAATTGGAATCAAATCAGGATTACCTGCTACTTCACCACACATACCGACCCAAATGCCTTGATTATGACCATTATCAATAACGGTTTTAATTAACCTGAGTAGAGCGGGATGAAAAGGTGTATATAAGTAGCTGATACTTTGATTCATCCGATCTACGGCAACCGTATATTGAATCAAATCATTGGTCCCGATACTAAAAAAGTCAACTTCTTTAGCCAATAAATCCGAAATCACAGCTGCTGCAGGTATTTCTATCATGATGCCCACTTCGATATTTTGATTAAAAGGTAAATTTTCATTTTGTAACTCTTTTTTACATCCTGATAAAATTGCTTTTGCAGATCTTATTTCTTCTACACTTGAAATCATTGGGAACATGATCTTGATATTGCCATAATGGCTTGCTCTAAGTAAAGCTCTTAATTGAGTTTTAAAGATATCCTTTCGATCCAGACAGACACGAATGGCTCTATATCCTAAAAAGGGGTTCATCTCTTTGGGCAAATCCAGATAATTGATTTCTTTATCCCCGCCTACATCTAGTGTACGAATGACTACAGGCTTATTTTCCATGCCTTCTGCTACTTTTTTATAGGCTTCAAATTGTTCATCCTCACTTGGAAGATTGTTTCTGTCCATGTATAGGAATTCACTTCGATATAAGCCTATTCCTTCCGCATCATTTTTCAAAACGCCTTCCAGGTCATCCGGTGTTCCAATATTTGCTGCCAATTCTACTTGTATCTCATCTTTAGAAATACTATTTTGACCTATTAATTGCTTTAAACTTTCTTTAAAAGTATTATATTCTTCTTGCTTTTTCTTAAGCATATTGATACAGCTCTCATCCGGATTGACATATATACAGCCGTCATCTCCATCATAGGCTATAAAATCGTCATCTTTGATATTTTCCAAAGCACCTTTAACACCCACTACAGCAGGTATTTCAAGAGTTCTTGCCATAATAGCCGAGTGTGAGGTGCTTCCGCCGGTTTCAGTAATGAAACCAATTACCTTTTCTTTATCCAATTGAGCAGTATCTGAAGGCGTCAAGTCTTTGGCTACAATAATAACGTGTTCATCTAAATGCGATAAGTCTTCTGTTTGGATGCCCAATAAAATTCTTATGACTCTGTCCGTGACATCTTTAATGTCTGCTGCTCTTTCTTTTAAATACGCATCTTCCATCATCTCAAATATAGAAATAAATTCATCCCTAACTTGAGATAATGCGTAGGCTGCATTGGTACTTTCAGTTTGAATCATTTCTTTAACTTTTTTCAAAAGTTCTATATCTTGAAGAATCATGATATGAGCTTCAAATATTAGTGCTTCTTCTTCTCCGATATTCTCTTTAGTGTGCTGACATATTTTTTGCAATTCTGTTTCGCACTGACTTATTGCAGCATTAAATTTGTCGATTTCTTCTGTGGCATTTAAAACTGTTTCTTGTTTGATTTCAAAGGTTTCCTCTTTTTTGATTAAGACTTTTCCCAAAGCAACCCCTGGTGAAGCAGCAATTCCTTTTAGCATTTGTTTTTTCCTCCTATTAATTAATTTCTTCAATTGTAATTTGGTGTTTTCCACAACGTTTGTAAGTATTTTTCTATAGTAACAATAGGTTTCAGAAACAATTTAAAATATTTTTTCTTCTCCAAATCCTGACTCTACCAATTCAGCTAGTTGATTCACTGCCTCCACTTCGTCTATTCCGTCCGCACAAATTTCTATTTCAGTGCCACACATAATTCCTGATGACAATATAGAAATAATGCTCTTAGCATTAAACTTTTTTGCATTAGAAAAGATTTCCACTCCTGATTGAAATTTTGATGCTTCTTGAACAAACATAGCGGCGGGTCTTGCATGTAAACCAGACTTATTCATTACTTTTACATTTCTTTTAAACATTATATCACTCCTTTGCTTTTTACGTAAGTGAAAACTCTTTCCTAACAATCTGCAACAATCTGCAAAAGCTCCATTATCCATTCTAAAACCGAAGGTCTGCTATATAGACTAAAGGATAATTTGAATAGGGTTTTCTAATATGTCTTTTAAATCTTTTAAAAATTTGGCTCCCGGTGTGCCATCGATGACACGGTGATCAATGGTCATGCAGACATTCATAATAGGTCGAATTCTAATCTCATTTTCTATTACCACAGGTGTATCGATGATCGTGCTGATGCCTAAAATAGCACTATTGGGCTGGTTGATGATTGGATTAAAATGTTTAATACCATACATGCCCATATTACTTATTGTAAACGTACTGCCTTCTTGTTCTTCAGGTTTTAGCTTCATATTAGCTGCTCTTGAAGCTAAGTCTTTTGAAGCTGTTACAATTTCTTTTAGGGACATTTTTTCTGCATTTCTAATAACCGGCACCAATAAACCTTCATCTAATCCGACTGCTAATGCAATACTCACATGGTCATGTAGTAAAATACCGTCATCTGTGTAAGTGGAATTGATAATGGGGTGTTTTTGTAACGTCTTTGCACATGCCAAGACGATGACATGTGTATAGGTAAGCTTCTCTTTTGTTTCATTAAAAATAATATTGTTTAAATTGTCTCGCAAACCCTTCATATTGGTCACATCTACATCAATATTTAATGTAAAAGCAGGTGCTGTAAAAAAAGAATCGCTCATTCGCCTTGCTACAGCTTTTCTCATAGGCGTTAGCGGTATCAGCCGGCTCATATCTTGCTCTCCGCCATCCATTGAATTTAAGACATCTTCTTTTATAACCTTCCCTTTAAAGCCGCTGCCTTTAAGGCTGGTTATATCTATATTTTTCATTTGGGCTATTTTCTTTGCCAGGGGTGTTGCTTTGCTCATTTCATTAAGGTGGGTTGTAACATCAATCTTTTGAATTCTTCCATTTGGACCGCTGCCCTGAATCTTTGTTAAGTCAAGCCCATGTGCCTTGCTTTTTTTTCTTGCAGCAGGAGTTGCTCTTACTTTTTCATTTTGTTCTCCTGCTTCGCCAATATAGGCTATCGCTGAAAACACCGGTAATATATCGCCTTCTTGGGCATTTATTTTTAATAAAGTACCGCTGACTTCAGCTTCAACTTCCATGTTGACTTTATCCGTTATGATTTCTAATAATATTTCGCCTTGTTTGACATAATCTCCTTCTTTTTTAAACCATTTAACCACAGTCCCTTCTTGCATATCCATGCCGGCCTTTGGCATAATCACTTCTATCGCCACCTGGACACCTCCTTTATCGGTTCATCACTTGATAGATTGCTTTTTTTATTTCGTCTTCCCTTGGTACTACAGCTTTTTCAAGTTCCGGATTA
>JANQMT010000140.1:0-19162 GCA_028279945.1 Clostridia bacterium | reverse complement strand
CATCAATCCATTAATTGGATCTGCAGGGGTATCTGCAGTTCCTATGGCAGCACGTGTATCTCAAGTTGTGGGACAAAAAGAGAATCCTTCTAATTTCCTGCTCATGCATGCGATGGGGCCAAATGTTGCAGGTGTAATCGGATCTGCTGTAGCAGCAGGCGTATTATTGTCATTATTTAGCTAAAAGCAAATATTGGTATATATATATTCCAGGGACGGTAGAAAATATCTACTGTCCCTTTTTAACAAGTTAATATATGAATGAACGAAACAAGAGTATATATTGAATATTGTTAGTGAGGATATATTAAAACTTAAAGAGCGTATAGTTTACAGCAAGAATAGCAAACTCAAAGGCAAGGATAGAGAAGACAATAAAATTTCTTTAAGCTATAATGAAAGTGTATTAAATAATATTTGGACATAATGGTAATAATCGTTATCAGATTAGCTAAGCGAAAGGTGAAAGAAATGCATAATAAAGCTATTAACTGTGCTATAGATTATATTCGGGCTCATTTAGAAGAAAATTTAACCGTTGAGGAGATTGCTGAGCAATGTCATTTTTCAAAATTTTATTTTAATCGTTTGTTTAAATCCGTCGTGGGTGAAAGTGTTTATGCTTTTATTAAACGGCAGCGTATTGAGAAAAGCGCTTTACGTATGAGTTTGGAGCCTGAAAAAAGCATTACAGAAATTGGTGCTCGTTATGGTTACAGCGCATCGAATTATAGTGTTGCATTTAAAAAACATTATGGTCTGTCGCCGGCTACTTTCAAAAAAAACAGAAAAGAAACTAGAGTTATTCGTCACCGTAAGTATTATCCGGTAGATTTAACTAAAAAAAGCTATGATGACTATAACCGACACATTAGGCCCGTCCAGTTACCAGATTTTGAAGTAATCTATCAACGTTTTATTGGAGAATACTATAATCATCCAGGTTATTGGAAAGAGTTTTGTACAGCACATGCCCATTATATAAATGAAGAAAGCAAATATTTTGATATATCTTATGATGATCCGATTATAACGGATGAGAATCGGTGTATTGCAGATATTTGCATAACAACCACTCAGCCTATTGGCCCAGACTGCACGACGAAAGTGATCAAAGGCGGATTGTATATGGTTTATAACTTTCAGGGTCCTCTAACCAAGATATTTGAAACCTTCCAAGGGCTAATGAGTATCTGGATAATGGGGACTTCTCTGACTTTGGACATAGAGACACGCAAAATCGTTGGCCATTATAAAGAGATAGATCATCAAAATAATCATGTCAATATGGACATTTATATCCCTGTTGGATAAAGCACAAATTCAGAAGTATTTAATAAAAAGCTGCTGTATACTCTATAGGTGTTAAAAAACTATTGGAGTTAGAAAGGAGCTTTTTATGAATTTAGAAGCAATTCAGCAATCACCGCTGAAACATATTTTTATGTACTCTATTCCTGCTATTATTGCAATGCTGCTTTCTTCTTTTGTTACCATTGTTGATGGTCTTTTCATTTCAAAGATCATTGGTAAAGACGCTCTTGCTGCTATGCATCTAGGGTTACCTATGCTCTATATTTTTCTTGCCGTAGGTATTATGATTGGTGTAGGCGGTGTATCCCTGGCAGGACGTCGTTTAGGTGCAAAAAAGACGAATGAAAGTATTGACGTTTTTAATCAGACCCTTCTTACAAGGAGTATCGCTTTGATGATTCTGTCAGTTATATTTTCTATAGGACTAAAGCCATTGCTAAGCCAAATAGGTTTAGATTCCACTACTCAACATACCATGCTGCAGTATTATAGAGTGATGTTATGGGTGTACCCTTTTATGAACATCAACATTATCTTTGGTATGTTTATCCGTTGTGAAGGAAAGCCTCATTTATTTATGATCAATACCATTGTAACAACAGTGGTTAATATTGCTTTAGACTACACTTTCATTGTAAAAATGAATCTTGGAATGAGAGGCGCCGCATGGGCATCAGGCGTTGCTGTTATGATTGGAACTCTCTTGATGATAGGGTATTTTATGAGTTCAAAGACATTGTTTGGTTTTAAGACTTTTAAATATATTAAAGAAGATTTGAAAAAAACATTGACCAACGGAAGTTCAGAACTCATTGGACAGCTTTCTTTGTCCATTACCACACTTTTTTTTAACATCGTTATTATGAACCGAATGGGGTTACTGGGTGTAGCGGCAATGACACTGGTTGGCTATACATATTATGTATTTAACATGATCGTTACCGGATTTGGGCAAGGCGTTGGTCCAATATTTAGTTTCAGCTATGGTGCTAAAGCCTTTACTATTGGCATCTGTTTGCGGCAGCATACTCAAAGGATTGTATTTGTTTTGGGAATAGTGTTCTTTGTTGTTTTTTTTATTGGGGGATCTGCTTATGTACAATTATTTACAAGGGATGCTGAGCTTATGAACCTTGTTATAGGGGGGCTTAGACTTTTTAGCTTATCCTTTTTAGTGACCGGCTTCAATCTTATAGCTTCCTTTTACTTTACTTCCGTTGGTTATGCAAAAGAGTCGGCTATTATTTCTTCTTTACGTGGTTTAGTGCTGTTAACGCTGAACATCTTTTTACTACCTCTTATCTTTGGAAATCCCGGGATATGGTTAGTTGCTCCTGTTACGGAAATGGCGACATTTATTGTAGCCATATACTTTTTAAAGCAAATAAACAGTAAGATGTTCATAGAAGATACCCGCTTATAGGGTGGACTCACCATATTGTGTTAACAAGTGTTTAGCAATTTGAAAAAGGATTATACCGATAAAGTGATGTAAAATAGCTTTGTCGGTTTTCACTTCACTTATCAATTGATTGCGTAAATCATGATGGAGGATAAGCTATATATGATTATTGACAATTAATAATGTTTGGTCAATAATTGTGTTTAATGGCAAATGATCAATATTTAGTTTAACGATAATAAAAAAGGGAAGAAGGCTAAAACGTAATGGAAAAAAACATGATTTCAAATCCTTGGGACGATGACTACAAAGGCAATGAGAAATTGCCTATTTATGAGCCGCTTTGGGATATGCTCCAACTATTTTTACAAAGCGTTTCGGTTAAAACAGTTTTAGATTTTGGCTGTGGAGACGGCATTTATTCATTTCTAATGGGCAAAAAAGGGGTTAATGTTCTCGGTATAGACATTTCTACAAAGGCTATTGAAAAGGCAAAATTACATCAAGAGAGATATGGAGATGAACGGTGCAGCTTTATTTGTTATAATTCAATCCCAGACAATTTGCCCAGTGATTCGTTTGATGCAGTAGTAATGTTAAATTCATATCATTGCTTAACCAATAAAGAAAGATCTAGGATAGTCGCTCAGATAAATAGAGTTTTAAAGAAGAATGGATACCTTTTTACAAGTGCTTTGGCTTTAGAAGATGAATCTTATCCCCGCGATGACTGGAAAGAAATAGAAAAAAATACTTTCGATGATGGGAAAGGCAGGATATTTCATTTTTTTTCATCGGATGAATTATCAGCTGAATTCAAGGAATTAGAGATACTGGATAACACAATGCTTCAAAATATTCATCCTGAAATAGGAAGAAAAAGCGCTTTATTTGTTGTTACCGCAAAAAAAACGGGGACATCTTTTTAGAAGACATAAATGCCCGATAGTTAAAAGCACTCCGAAGAGTGCTTTTAACCGAGTAGAAATTTATTATATAGGAATAGGAAAAAGACAAAACATTTTATATAGTAATAAGAGGAAATTAGCTAATCTTTTATCTCTTTAAAAAGTTCGTAAGCTTTCCTGCGCGCTTCTTCCAAAATTTCAATACCACAGCTTGTTATTCCATAATACTTTCTCACTTTGCCTTCTACATTCTTTTCATGCTTTTCAAGAAGACCCTTTGACGCCATATCGTGAAGAAGTGGGTATAAAGTTCCCGGACTCATATCATATCCGTGTTCCTTTAATTCTTCAATCATCCAAGCGCCATAAAAAGGTTCCTCTTGGGCATGATGTAAAATATGAATGTGAATAAAACCTAGGAAAAGCTTTCTTAAAATTTTATCCTGCATATCTGATCTCCTCAAGTGCATCATTTATACATCGACACGCGATATCGTTTATTGATATTATTCTATCATGTTAAGTATTTTTTATCAAGGATGAGTGTTTTTCCCCCATCTCTCATCTAATCTTTTATCTCTTTAAAGAGCTCATAAGCTTTTCTGCGAGCCTTTTCCAAAATCTCAACGCCGCTGCTTGTTATGGCATAATACTTCCTTATTCTGCCGTCTACCTTTTTTTCATGCTTTTCAAGAAGACCTTTTGACACCATATCGTGAAGAGGCGGGTATAAAGTTCCTGTGCTCATATCATATCCGTGCTCCTTTAATTCTTCAATCATCCAAGCACCATAAAAAGGCTCCTTTTGGGCGTGATGCAAAATATGAATGTGAATGAAGCCTAGGAAAAGTTTTCTTAAAATTTTATCTTGCATAACGGATCTCCTCTAGTGTATAATTTATACATCGATATACGATATCGAATATCGATATCATTGTATCATGTCAAATACTTTTTATCAAGAATTTTTACTTACAGTGTTAACAAAATAATAACACCGGTAAATAATGTTATTACTCCACTATATATTACTAGAAAGGAGTTTACGATGAAAAAAGAAAACACAGTAGACAATACAAAAAACGTTCGATGGAAGAGCTATTTAAAAGATGTACTAATCTGTTCTTTAGGTGCTTATGGGGGCCCCGAAGCACACTATGGTGTTTTTACCGACCAACTGGTAATAAAGAAAAAATATCTTAGTGAAGAAGAATTAGTAGAACTTATAGCGTTATGCAGCGTTCTTCCAGGGCCAACAAGTACTCAGACCATTGTATCCATTGGCTATAAAATAGGCGGCCCTTTGTTAGCGTTTTTAACCATGCTGATATGGGCATTACCTGTTCTTACGGTAATGAGCATGTTGTCATTTTTGTACCAATTTCTAGATCGTATGAATATTTCTCAATCCGGTCTTCGTTTTATAGGCCCAATGGCGGTTGGTTTTATTGTTGTTGCCGCATATCGTATAGGACGTAAAGTTATCAAAGACGATATCACCATTTTGCTATTACTATCTGCGGGCATCACGACTTACTTCATCAGAGAACCTTGGATTTTTCCATTGGTTCTGGTAATCGGTGGAATGGTCAGCATCATGACTTCAAATGAAAAAGAACTGTGGAATCGTATAAGACTTACGCCGCCTTGGCCCTATTTAATTGCTTTCTGCTTTTTTGCTGTTGGAAGCATTGTGCTTACATTTTCATGGGATAACCGAATTGTTCACTTATTTGAAAGCTTCTATCGCTATGGTTACCTAGTCTTTGGAGGGGGACAGGTGGTTGTGCCTGTTATGCACAGTGAATTGGTTCAAGTCAATGAATATATGACTAACGGAGAATTTTTAACGGGTTATGGACTTGTGCAAGGTTTACCCGGACCTATGTTTAGCTTTAGTGCCTATGCCGGAGGGATGGCTGCCAGAGGGGGCAGCACTTTAATCCAAGTTCTAGGTGCAGTTGCAGGAGGAATCGGTATTTTTTTACCGGGACTTTTATTGATATTTTTTATATATCCAATATGGGAGAATCTAAAGAAAATCAAAGGAATTAAGGTATCTTTAAAAGGTATTAATGCTGTTGCCGGAGGTCTGATTACTGTATCTGCCATCATTCTAATGCAAAAGAGCGGATTTGTTTTAGATAATATTCTTGTAACACTTCTCACCATCGCATTGCTATTGACAAAAAAAATTCCAGCACCTTTCATTGTGATACTGGTTTTAATTTCAGGATTTGTTTTTTAATTAATTTTACATAACGTTTCTTTGTCTTACATACAATTGTAGCGTTGAAACCATACAAAAATCAATGATATAATCTGCATTACATACAAGTTGTATGTATATATGGATGGTATTAATGATTGTATTTTAGTAGTGGTTACATTTATAGATAAGTGTAAGGCAAAGGATGTGTTATTAGTGGAAGTAGAACAAAAAATTAAAGAATTAATTAAAGGCTTTATGGATAGTATTCCTCTTTCAATAAGTGCTTCAATATATGGGCTTGTTTATGGCGTAATGGCATGTAAAGCAGGGCTTTCAATATTTGACACTGTAGTTATGTCATTAATAGTTTTTGCGGGAGCTTCGCAGATGACTGCTGTCCAGATGATAGCTATGGGAAGTGGTATGTTATCTATAATAATAACAGTCTTTATTATAAACCTAAGACATTTTTTAATGGCAGCATCCATATCCCCCTATTTAAAACATGAATCTAATAAGATGAAAATGGTCAATTCTTTTTTTTTGACAGATGAAAGCTATGCAGCATCATACAGCTATTTCCAGAAAGGGAAGGCGACCGGTCTATACTTCCTTGGAAGTGGTTTGAGCCTTTACGTATTCTGGAGTATTTCAGGGGTTATAGGGTATTTTTTTGGTAATATTATCTCAAGCCAATTGAATTATATTTTTGATTTTGCTTTTGTGGCTGCATTCATAGGGATGATTGTACCTATGATAAAGGGCGCTCCCGTTGTTGTTACAGTAATAGCATCAGGTGTTATTTCCATAATCGGAAGCCAAGTGCTCCCAGGTAAATGGTATATAATCATTGCCGGAATATTGGGAAGCCTAGCCGGATATATGGCCTCAGAGCTTATGTCTAAGAATAATGAAGAGGATGTGCTTAAGGAGGTTATGGATTGTGAGCATTAAAATGTTATTCATAATACTGGGAGCGGGAGTTGCTACATATTTCACACGTTTTCCACTTATGATACTTTCAGGCAAAAGAGAGATATCTCCCAGATTAGCTAAATTTATGAGCTTTATTGCTCCGGCGGTATTGACATCTTTAATTGTTCCTACTATTTTTATCAATCAGGGAAGTATTGATATTTCCTTTAACAATAAGTATATAATTGCCTCATTTATTGCTGCTTTGTCAGCATATTTAACAAAAAACATGCTGGTGTCAGTCATAGTCGGTATGGGGACTGTTGGCATACTCATGTATTTCTTTTAGGAAAAAGGAGCATACGGCAATACCTTAAAAAGATTGCACCGATAAAGTTATTAAAATGACTTTGTCGGTGCAATTTTTATTTCAATGTAAAAATTGAATCTACCAAAGCCTTGAATATTGGGGGAAAGGTAAAAACAAATAATTAGCATTAATATACTTTTGCAAAAAAATAATGCATAAAAAGTACTATATAAAGCCTTGATATTTAAGCATTTGATGTGTATAATTTGAAAAACATATGAATAAGAGTTTAATTTGTTTTTGCAACATAACATTGTTGCAAAAGAACAATATACGGGAGGAAGTTATGAACAACTTATCTCAAAGGCAATATAGCATTCTTAGATTTTTAATCATTAAACAATCACCTGTAACTGCAAAAGAGATTGCGGATAAATTTAATGTCAGTATAAGAACCGTCAGATATGACTTAGATGACATTGAAAAATGCTTAAAGAAATACGATATTAATTTGATCAAGAAAAATAGTGTGGGAATGTGGATTAATGGGACAGACGCTGCTGTGAAAAGAATAGGGGAAGAATTTGTTGAATTTCAGGATTTACCCTATAGAGTTTTGACAAAAGACGAACGGGTAAAGAAAATCATAAGCATTTTGCTTGAACAGAGTAATTATATCCCTTTTGATCAATTGGCAGAAATGATTATTGTGAGCAGATCAACCGTAATAAAAGATATGGTAGAAGTTGAAGCATGGTTTAACAAAAGGCATATAGACATAATAAGAAAAACAAAATTAGGGATTAAAATCAGATGTGGTGAAAAACAGTTAAGAAAAGCTTTAATTGACTTTATTAATGAAAATGCTGATTCACAAAGCCTCTATACTTTAATTAAGGAAAGCACACCTCGTATAGCTCTTAATGAGGATTCGAGATCGCTTACCAAGGAGTATATTAATACGTTGTTTGACAAAGACGGTATAAAGATTTTCCAACAGTTCATTGGTAAGATACAAAAAGAATTAGGCGTCATATTTTCAGATAATTCTGTAAGTACTTTAATGATACATTATGGGATTGCTGTTAAAAGAGTAAGACTGGGTAAAAAAATATATATGCCGCAAGAGCAGCTTGAAAAACTTAAAGCAATGAACGAATTCAAAGTAGCACAGAAGAATATCCACATTTTAGAAAATGGATTTAATGTTAAAATTCCTGAGAGTGAGATAGGATATATTGCACTGCATTTAATCGGAGCAAAAGTTGCTAAAGATCCAAAGAATAATGAGCTCATTGATATCTATGGTGATGAAATTAATATGATTGATCAATACATACAAAAAGTGAGCACGCTTCTAGGATTTGATCTTACAGAAGATCAGGAATTGAGAAAGAATCTTTTGTTGCATTTAAAACCAACATTTAACAGAATTAAGTACAACATGACCATAGTAAACCCCATTTTACAAAATATTAAAACATTTTACCCCATTATTTTTAACGCTGCTAAAGAAGCATCGGATATCTTAAGTGACGCTGTT
The DNA here is from genome assembly GCA_028279945.1 of Clostridia bacterium. Lineage (GTDB taxonomy): Bacteria > Bacillota > Clostridia > Peptostreptococcales > JAAYPU01 > JAKSCF01. The sequence goes on along the minus strand of JANQMT010000140.1, from coordinate 10,558 downwards.
TCAGCAAAAATTGAGGACGATGAAATAGGATTTATCACCATGCATGTGGGTGCTTGTATTGAAAGAAAAAAACGAGAAAATCCTATACGGAAATTTAAAGCACTTATTGCATGCGCAAGCAGCATAGGGACATCAAAGTTGCTAGCTTCAAGAATGAATTGCGAATTTAAAGAAATTTACATATTAGATGAAGTGTCAATAGCAGAGCTTAATGAAAGAATAAACGATAATGTTGATTTAATTATAACCACCGTTCCTATAGATAATATTTTACTCAAACCTGTCGTAACCGTAAGCCCGTTTTTGACTGAGAAAGATAAGATTAGAATAAGGAACACGCTTATGTTGTTAGAGGGAGCCGCTTATAAACACAATATCGATGTAGAGGCATTGCTTCAGATTATTAATAAGTACTGCATCATAGAAGATAAGATATCGTTAGAGGAACAATTAAATAAATTTTTAAACGGTGATATAAGAATAATGAATAGGGAGGATCAAAAATTGTTATCTGAAATGATTGACGTAAAAAGAACAATAGTAAATGCAAAGATTAGTAGTAAGGAGGAGGCGATAAGATTAGCAGGAAAACTATTATTGGATGATGGTTATATTAATGATAATTATATTGAAGCTATGTTAGAGCTTTCTTCTGAATTAAGTTCTTATTTAGTAATCGCTCCTGGGATTGCTATGCCCCATGCAAGACCTGAAAGAGGAGCGCTGAAAGCAGGATTTTCAATTTTAACCATACAAGAGGGAATCAACTTTGGACATGAGAAGAATGATCCGGTTAGAATTATATTTGCACTTGCTGCTGTTGACAACAACAGTCACTTAAGAGCGATGAGTGAATTATCAATGTTATTAAATGAGGAAAACAACGTTGAAATGATTAAGAATGCCAAACAATCTAAAGAAATCATCAATATCATTAACGATTTTGAAAAATCATTTTTAGCAAATATAGACGCTTAACAGCTATTCAAATAGAATCCTTAACTATTTTCATCAAAGGTTTGAAGTGTTGGTTAACCCCAATAATTTTATTATAAGTTGAACCTTTTACCAAAGGTGCATTTAAACAATGCTTATCTTTTTAAAATTAAATTCTTAAGAGAGGAGGTGATGATATGGGGAGTAAAAGGTTAATGATTTTAACCGTATGCGGAGCCGGTGTGGGATCTAGTCTAATGGTCAAAATGAATGCAGAAGACATATTGAACAAACATAACATTAAAGCCAAATTGATTAATTCAGATATTACAAGCGCTAAAGGAAACCCAGCAGATATATTAATCACTACAAAGGACATTTATACGCTCATCAAAGATATTGATATCGGTGAAATCATCATACTTGACAACATGGTAAGCGTAAAAGAGCTGGAAGAAAAACTAATCAAAGCTTGTAATAAAGTGTTAGACAAATTTTGTACTTAGTAGCAAAGTGTTGTGCTCGAACTGCCATCAAAACACAACACTTTATCATTCCAGTAGGTCTATACCAGAACAATTTAAGTATAACATAAAGTGGTTTATTATGTTCAGCAAAAGTTTATATCAAGATATTTTCTGTTCCATTTAAATAAATGTCGAAGGAGGCAATGAAATGCAGATTTTAAACTTTATTGCAAGAAGTATTATTGGTGATCCAGCAATATTATTCGGTTTAATTGCTTTAATCGGATTAATACTTCTTAAAAAATCTATTCCGGACATAATGATGGGTGTTGTAAAAACAGTAATCGGATTTCTTATTCTTGTAGTAGGCGTTGGCCCATTACTGGATGCTACAAACCCTATTAGCACTTGGGTAGGAAATATACTCGGAGTGGAGGGTGTAATACCGCAAAATTGGATAATTATGAGCACAGCCACTGCGGAATTTGGTTCAGAGGTTGCATTAACCGTTTTGGTGGGTTTTGTAATCAATATTATATTAGCTCGATTTACAAAATTAAAATATATAGCTTTAACGGGTCAAATACTTGTAATATGGGCGTCATTTGCTGTTGGTGTCTTAGGCATCTATGAGCAGCTTTCAACTTTTCAAATCGTAATGATAGCAGGTATTTTTTGTGGGATTTATAACTGGTTAGCCGTTGCTGTTTCGCACTATTTTATGAAAAAGAGCGGCAGAATAACTGATGAATGGGGATTGTATGTTACAGAGATAACAGGCATTGCATTAACATCATGGATTTCTCCTGTTGTTGGGGACAAGGATAAGCGATGCGATGAGATGGAAGTACCCGAGTATATGGAGTGGATACGAGACACAACCGTCAGTGTCACAGTGATTGCAACCATTATATGGACAATACTTGGTTTAATTGCAGGAAAAGATGCAGTAGAGGCACTTGCAGGAGGTCAACACTGGATTATATACTTAATATTTTTAGGATTTAAATTTGGTGCAGGTCTTACAGTAGTATTATTCGGAGTACGAATGATGTTAGCAGAGATTGTTCCTGCATTCAGAGGAATATCAACAAGACTTATACCCGGAGCTATAGCGGGACTTGACTATCCTACCGTATTCCAATTTGCTCCAACCGCAGTTTTTCTGGGATTCTTAGCCAATCTGGCAGGTGGCATTTTATCATCGGTTATTATGGTTTTTTCCGGTATGGATGTAATCATCTTACCTGCTGTATGGATGAATTTCTGGACCGGAGGTATGCTGGGGGTTTTTGCTGATGCATATGGTGGAAGAAGGGCAACTTTGATCGTATGTTTCTTAATGGGACTTGTTATACCATTTGGCTGGGCTTTGGCCTATCCTTTGTCAGGTTTCTTTGCAACTACAGGTGCAACTGCGGATTATACGGATACCAGCACAATAGGATATATGTATGAAATAGTAGTAAACTTAATATTTGGCAAATAATATATCATTCCGAAGAGGATGACAAACTCATCCTCTTTAAAGGAGGGAACATGAAAAAGTTCAGACTTTTAATAACAGCCAGATCCTTTGGCAGTTGTGGAGAAGAAGTCTTCAGAAAAATTGAAAACTATAATATTGATTATACACATATGAAACGCGATCAGATATTTATGGAAGATGATCTAATGGATATCATACAGGAATTCGACGGTATTATAGTTGGTGCAGATATTATTTCAAAAAAACTAATGGATAAGGCAGAGAATTTAAAAATAATTGCTAAGCATGGTGTTGGGCTCGATAATATTGATCTTGCCCGCGCTAAAGAAAAAAACATTGTTGTAACGATTGCAGATCAATCCAATAATATTGCGGTTGCAGAACATGGCATTGCTATGATATTTTCTCTTGCAAAAAATATAGTTATCCATTCACAAAATGTAAAATCAGGAAAGTGGGTCAGAAAAATTGGCAGGGAGGTAACGGGTCAAACACTGGGGGTGTTAGGTACCGGAACCATAGGGAAAGAGGTTATTAAACGGTTGTCCTGTTTTGGAATGAACATTCTTGCATTTGATACATTAAGAGATGAAACAATGATCAATCAGTATCACATTACTTACACAGATATAGATACTTTGTTAACCAACTCCGATTATGTTTCTCTTCATTTGCCTTTAACATTTGAGACAAAGAAAATCATTAGCAGAGAAAGAATGAGTTTAATGAAAGAAACTGCTTTTATTATTAACACTGCAAGAGGCGGCTTAATAGATGAAGACGCTTTATTCGAAGCTTTGCAAAATAGAAAAATTGCGGGTGCCGGTATAGATACGTTCGAAAATGAGCCGCCAAAGAACAGTAAATTATTAGATTTAGATAATGTCATAGCATCGCCTCACACGGGAGCATATACCTATCAAGCCATTAGAAAGATGAGCAATTATGCATTGGATTCAATCATTGATTATATTGAACAAAGAGATATCAGAAATAAAATATAGAAAGAGAGATCATTATGATACTAAAATCTCATGAGATATCTGAAATTGTAATAAAGGCTCTGACAAAGGTTAAAGTGAAAGACAATATCGCCGGTATTGTTGCGGATGCAGCACTTCAAGCAGACTTAAGAGGCATCGGCTCACACGGTATAAAAATGATTCCAACTTATATTGAGAGGATAAAGAAGGGTGGAATAGATCCCAATGCAGCTTTAGAAATAGTACAGAAAAATGATTCGGTTTATATCATTGATTGTAAAGGTGGATTTGGTCAGGTTGCTGCCAAGGCTGCTCAAGATATCATAACAAAAGGAATAGGAGAAAACAAAAGCGTAAGTGTTGGTATAAAGAATGCAAATCATTGTGGAATGCTTGCCTATTATACTGAAAATATCTGCAATAATTATGCTGCTGCATTCATGACAAGCAATACAAATCCTAATACTGCTCCTTTGGGAGGGGCTGAAAAGATTCTGGGAACCAACCCTTTTTCAGTGGCTTTTCCTGGGGTGCATCATAATATTGTGATTGATATGGCTACCACAGCTGTTGCAAAAGGAAAAATCTATGAATACCAGCTTAATAATAAGCCTATTCCCCAAGGGTGGGCAATCAATAGCCAAGGTCAATCCACTACGAATCCTGAAGAAGCCCTAAAAGGCATATTACTGCCTTTTGGAGGGCATAAGGGTTATGCAATATCAATCATAATAGAATTATTGTCCGGCGTCATGACTGGAAGTGGTTTTTTAACAGGTGTTCACTCCTTGCATAAGGATCTTGATCTCAAACAGAATGTTGGGATATTTATGGCAGGTATACCTTTAAATAATTTTATGAATGAATCTGAGTATAGAAATAGAATAAGTGAATTTATTTCCATATTAAAAAATTCAAAAAAAAGTGAAGGGTGCAACGAGATTTTTATGCCCGGAGAGATGGAAGAAAGTAAAAGAATGAAAAACTTGAAGGATGGAATTGAAATAGAAGATGAGATCGTTACATTATTAATGAAAGGATGATTTTAAATGTATAAAATGAAAGGCTGTATACCACCAATGATAACACCATTTAAAGAGAATGGAGAGATTGATACATCATCATTAGAAAAACTGGTTGAGTTTCTAAGTGAGAATGTTCATGGCGTATTTATTAATGGGTCTTACGGGGGCGGAGCCCTTATGAGTGTTGAAGAGAGGAAAACCGTTGCCGATATAACCGTTAAAAAAGCTAAAAGCAAATGCGATGTCATCGTACAGGTTGGAACAACAACCAATAAACAATCTGCAGAACTCGCCGCACACGCTGAAAGTATCGGAGCAAAAGCTGTTGCAGCTGTAGGGCCTTATTATTTCAAACATAATGATGACAATGTTTTATATTTCTTTGAAGACATCGTTCAATCCGTATCGGAAATACCCGTATATGTTTATAACAATCCTGGATTTCAAGGATATCCAATGTCTTTGGATCTGATGGAAAGATTAAAGGATATCGGCATAGCCGGTGTCAAAGATGCAACTTTTGATATTTTGACACATGCCACATATCATCGAAAATTAGGCAAAGAAGGATTTGATGTGGTTTTAGGAACAGAAGCCATGTGGCTGTCTGCATGTGCATTGGGAACTCAGGCATTTATACCCGGTCTTGCAAATGCTTTTCCCGAAATCGTTGTAGAAATGTATAACCAAGGTATGGCAGGAGAATTCGAAAAGTGCAGGGAGACACAGTTTAGAGTGAATAAAATGCGAGATATCATGTATCTGGCAAAATCAACACAGCTGGCAATTTATGCAATGCTGGATATTAGAGGTATAATAAAAACCTTCCCAAGAGCGCCATTTATCGCTGCATCAGAAAAAGAAAAAGAAGCAATTAGAAATGAATTAATTGAATTGGGCATGATTTAATTTGGGAGTATGAATCAATGATTGTATCAGTGCATTTTATATGCACTGATACAGAAAATGAAGGGAGAAGCATATGAAATTTATTGACATTTCTATAAAGAACTTTAATGGTATGAGTAAGTATCCTTCATTAGAAGATTATAAACATGAGGTTTTAAAAGATTATAGTCTTGGTGATCAATACAGCTTATCCAAAATAGCCATGCCTATGCATATAGGGACCCATGTAGATGCACCCTACCATTTTATTGAGGACGGCATTAAAATTCAAGATATACCACTTGAGACTTTTTACGGCCAATGCGCTGTAATAGAAATAGATGCAGCTGTCATAAGTCAAGAAACTTTGTCAAAGAAAAAAATTACCGGTGAAAGAATACTGTTTAAAACCAATAATTCAACGCTACAGAATAAAGGCCAAGAAGTTATAAATAATGTGTATATTGATAAAAGCGGATCAGAATATCTATCAAAAATGGGAATTAAATTAATAGGAATTGACTATTTCAGCGTTGACAACATCAATAATAAAATTAAAGATGCTCATAAAATCCTACTATCAAAAGGTGTAATATTGTTGGAAGGTATCAATTTATATGGGGTTGATGAAGGAGAATATATTATTTCTTGTTTTCCGCTGAATGTGATGAACAGTGAAGGCTCACCATGCAGGGCAATCTTGATTAAATAATAAGGAGTTTATCATGAAAAAAGTAATCATAACAGGCGCATCGGGTCTTTTTGGATCATATTTGACTAAAGTATTCGATACGGAATATAAGGTTGTGCCGTTATTAGGGAGAAAGGATCTCGATATAACCGATACCCAAAAAGTAATGACATACTTTAAGAATGAAAAACCTGATTTAATCATTCATAGTGCAGGATTTAGAATGGTTGATGAGGCTGAAAAAATAAGGGAAAAAGTTCTCACTATCAATACATTTGGAACAAAGAACGTGGCGCTGTCTGCAAGTCAGCTGGATATTCCACTCATACATATCAGCAGCGACTCTGTGTTCGATGGCAATACCAAACAATCTTACAGTGAATATGACCCAACCCATCCAATTAATGCTTATGGGTATAGCAAAATGATGGCTGAACAAGAGGTGATGCGTTATCATAGAAAGCATTTTATTGTCAGAGTGCCCTTACTATTTGGCACACTTGGAAATCCTCAAAACAATTCTTTAAATATCATGATAGAAAAACTAAGTAAAAATGAGGTTATGGAATTTACTACGGACCAAATATGTTCACCGACTTATTGCAAAGATGCGGCAGATGCAATTCTAAAAATGGCTAAAACAGATTTCTATGGACTGTACCATATTTCTAATCAAGGGAAAGCGTCAAGATATGAATTCTATAAAAAATGTGCAGAATTATTAAATTTATCCACTGATAACATGATGCCAATATTACAAAAGAATAGATTAGCTCAAAGACCCAAAAACACTGTATTTTCAAGTATTGCATTCAAAAACACTTTTAATTTAGAACTCAGGGATTGGAACGAAGCACTGACGGAATGTATTTTGGAATTTAATATTTCAAGGAGGAATAACAATGTACAAAGCTGAAGTGACCTTAAATAACCAAGCAGGGCTTCACGCCCGCCCTGCGGCCATGTTTGTTCAAGAGGCACAAAAATATAAATCAACCGTTTCCATTGAGAAAGATAACAAAGTATATAATGCAAAAAGTTTATTGGGAATATTGAGTATTGGAGCCGCCAAAGGAACGAAAATTAGATTAATGGCTGAGGGTGATGACGAAAAAGAGGTAATTGAAGCACTAAAAGCACTCGTGGATTGTGATTTTTGTGAGTAGGCTGGAATTATTGTAAATTCCAGCCTATTTTTCTCTATTAAAGTCTGCAGAAAATTTTCTGTCAATTAAGATGGGGGTTTTTAATATTTATCAGATGGATTATCTTCTAATGAAATCTCAGTTAACTGTGCTATACCATCAGATATAGCTATTTGGGGCTTACTATTTTTTCTTTTTACTTCGTATAATCCTTTTGTATTCTTTAAATTAAATTCATTAATCATCGCTTTTAGCGTTTGTGCTTGTCCGGCCATTTCTTCGCTGGCCGATGCACTTTCTTCCGCTGTAGCCGTATTGGTTTGAGTGACAGCAGAAATCTGTTCGATACCCTGATTGATTTCTGATATGGAATTTGCCTGATTAACGGAAGCATCGGCTATCGTTCCTACGATTTGAACGGCATCCGTAACACCTGATACAATCTCGTTAAGAGCCTGTGCGGTATTATTGGCCATTTTGTATCCGTCTTCTACTTTATTAATAGAATTATCTATTAAGTCTGTTGTCTCTTTGGCTGCTTTTGCACTCCTTGCGGCCAAATTCCTCACTTCTTCCGCTACAACTGCAAATCCTTTTCCATGTTCTCCTGCTCTTGCAGCTTCTACTGCAGCATTTAGAGCCAAAATATTGGTCTGGAAAGCGATCTCGTCTATGACTTTGATGATGTTTGAAATACTCTTAGAGGAATCTTTGATTTCATTCATGGCTTTTAACATTTCCTGCATCTGTACATTACCGTTTTGCGCAACGGATTTTGCATTCTGAGCCAGTTGGTTAGCTTTGTTAGCATTCTCTGCATTTTCTTTTGTTTGGTCGGCTACTTCGGTTACCGTTGCTCCGATTTCTTCTACTGCACCCGCCTGTTGAGAGGCGCCTTGAGAAAGACTCTGGCTGGATGAGGCTACTTGGTCAGTCCCCGATTCTACTTGCTCGGCAGAAGTATTGATCTCCGATAGGATAAGGTTGAATTGTTCTAATATGTAATTGATAGAATCTTTTAATTGTGTAAAGTCTCCAAGATATTCTCTGTCAATGCCATCGGTGAGATCCTTATTGGACATGTTCCTTAATACTTCTGATATCTCATTAATATAACCCTGTATGGTTTCTCCTGTAAAATTCAACCCGTTCTTAATGTCAGAAAGGTCACCATTATACTCGCCCGTTACCCTGGCACTCAAATTACCATTGGCTATTTGCTGCAATACTTTTAATGATTCTTGCACGGGTGTGATGATTGCATCCAGCGTCTGATTGACACCGTTTACAACTTTTGCGAATTCTCCGTTGTGTTTTGTATCATCTGCTCTCGTATTGAGTTGTCCATCCAGTGCAGCTTGTATCAGCACGCCAATATCGGATATAAGGTTTTCAATTGCTTCTTTAACCAAGGCGAGATTGTTGTTGATTTCTAAGAAATTATTTCGTTCTGAAACCGTATATTTATCACTTTCGGCTACATTTAAATCCAAATCAAGATTTCCCTTGGATATCAGCTTGAGATTATCTGCCAGTCTTTTTACTTCATTGCTTTGATACTCTGAAGACCTGGTTTTTGCAGTGATATTTTGTACAAATTCTAGGTGTCCAATTTTATTGCCATTTCTATCAAGAATATATGATGTATCCACTTGGAAGGTTCTATTATTTTGCTTGAAGAATATCTGAGATTCACCCTTTCTTAATTTTTCAACACCGCAATTTTCGGTATGACAAACATTTGATTTCCAGTGGCTGCAATGCTTTCCAATCAGTTCACTTCTTTTTTTATCCGTGGTTTTTTCAACAGCTTTATTGATAAAAGTCCAATTCAGATCCATATCCGTAACGGACATGGGAAATGGTACCGAATCCAGCAAGGCTTCATACCAGAATATTCTATCTGAAAGTTTTTTAAATGCTCCGAATACCTGTCCTATTTCATCTTTCGATTTCTGAACGATTTCTACGTCAATATCACCCACAGCCAGTTGATTGGCAGTTTTTTCTAATATGGACAATTGTCTTTTAATATATAAACTGATCAATGAACCTAATACAATGGCAATGAGAATTGCCGCGATACTTAAAATCAAAAGAACTGTCGAAGTTCTTTCACTGGCGGTATCCGCAATTATATCCTGATGATTAGCTTCCTGAATATTGATCTCAATGAGTTCATTTAGAGCATTTTCTGCTATAAAAAAAGTGGTTCTAGTACTTAATGAAGCAAATAATATCTTCTCATCTACGGCAGTGATTTGTGAATCGTCAAAAGAAAGATCATATTCTGACAGCAGTTTATCCTTTTCTCTAGACAAATCAAAAACTTTCTGATGATTTTCTTTCCACTTTCCCCATCTGAATTTAAATTCCTCCCAGCGTTCCATTTCTTCCTGATTTTTAGGAAAAGATTCGTAGATTTGCCAAGCTTCTTCAGCCCTTTTAAAGGCATTTTCAATATATTGATACTCCTGCTCACGAATTCTGCGATCCATCATCCGCCTGTTGCTGAGACCTCTTTCTCCAGCTAATATGGCGGTTTGCGCCTCCGAGATAATGAGAAGGGATTTAACACTGGGCAGTCTTATGGTTGAAATATCATCTTGGGATTTTTGGATTGCCGACATTCCCGTATAGGCGACGCTGCCTACGACACCTGTAATAATTGCAACGAAAATAAAAGACAATATCAACTTTTTACTTATTTTTAAATTATTAAACCAATTCATTAATATATCTCCCCCTTAGTTTCTATATTAGGTTTTTAAGGAACCTATAAACCTAAAGTCTTCTTTATTCACTTGTTGCATGTAAAATTATGTTGGAATATTGTAAAAGATGATTATGAAAATGAATCATAATTTTTTTGTTATATTAGAAATGTCACAAGAATTTTAATTTATATATATTATAATATTTTTTACTGCTAAG
>JANQMT010000050.1:0-58195 GCA_028279945.1 Clostridia bacterium | reverse complement strand
TACCTCCTCATATTTGATAATCCTAATTTTTCTATTATTGTTTTGTAATAAATGCAATTCTTGTGCCAATTTCATTATTATAAAATGAATCATTTTAGTTTAGTGTTTCCAATGATTTCAAGCTTCAGTAAGGGATTATTTGTTAGTCATGTTTCAGGACCTATGAATTTTATGTAAGTTTTTTCGATCATTATTCTCAATTATAAGAATTAGCTTTTATAACAAAGGTAATGCCGGTTATCATTACCGGCATTCTACAGGAGTATAATTATTGGAAATAGCCTTTAATGCCTTCCAGCATCTTATTGGTTCTTGTATTGTTACCTGCATTATTTTTTAATCTTCTAATATTATTAAAGCTTGTCTGGTCTGTTGTACAGTATACTCTATCAATATTAGGCTGAGATTCTTTAATCTGATTGGTTACCTTTGATCTTAAGGCATTGACTTGGGCGTTAGATAATCCATTAGTATTTATTCCACAATAAGCAGTATCCCCATCAACAACCACTACACAATCATCAACGCCATTGATTTGATTGACTAAGCTTTCTAATCTGCCTTCATTTAATAACCCATTATCATTATTTAAATATCCATTATTGTTTAAATATCCGTTACCATTATTGTTATATCGCATATTGTCGTTAGGGTCATATGGCGTATTTCGGTTATTATTATAATCATATGGATCGTTAATATTAGGGTCGTCTAATGGTTTTTCTGCAGCAGGTGTACATCCTCCAAAAAGACCAATAGCCAATGCAAATATAGCTATTAAAATAATTTTTTTATTCATTAACATGCTCCTTTCATTATTAAAAATTGCTGTCAATTTTATTATTTGTATTTATGATAAAGATACTCTTTGTAAAATTTTCAATGATTGTTGTTTCTTTAATAACCAATAATAAAAGTAAATCATTCTCCTAATAGAAGGAATGAAAAAACTTTTTTAAACTTAAAAGAAAAGTTTGTTGAAGCATAAAACGGGTATTATAAAAATATTCACTAAAAAGATTTTTATTTCTATGAAAAATAGAAATAAATGTTATAATCTTTTTAGTAAATTTATTAGGGGTTGTTAAAATATGTTAAAAAATTGTTTTAAAATAGAAGACAAGGAATTTTTAGATCAATATTTATACGGTTTTGATTACAAAACTTCCGGTCTCACATTTACAAGTTTATTTATGTGGCAAAATCTCAACAATTTTAGATATGAAGGTGTTGATGATTTTTTATGTATATCGGGCAACAGTCATTTAGAAGTCAACAAGCCTGAACCCTTTTTATTTCCACCACTGACTAAAACCGGAGATTATGATCCTGAAAAATTGTCCAATACCATTGATAAAGTAAGAAGTCTATTTGAATCAAAAGGGTATCTTTTTACTATTCGATTATTACCGTTTCATATGATAGATATTATTGAAAAAGCAAAACCAAATGAAATGGAATTTATATCGGATCGTCCTAATTATGATTATGTTTATAAATCCAGAGATTTAATGGAATTAAGAGGCAGGAAATTTCATAGTAAAAGAAATCACTTAAATCATTTTAAAGCTCATTTTGATTATGAGTATATTCCTCTCAGACCGGAAATGGCCGATGAATGTATCGAATTCAATGCAAGGCTTAATGATGATAAATCCATTGACCCAAAAGAAATGGAATTACTTAAGATGGAAGAAAAAGCTTTAATATCTGCTTTTTCAAATTTTGACAGCGCCGGTTACATCGGTGGAGCTATTAAAATTAACGGCCAAATTGAAGCTTTTACCATTGGAGGCCCTTTAGGAAAAAAATCTCTATCCGTCCATGTTGAAAAAGCAAATCATCAAATTAGAGGCCTTTACCAGGCTATTAACAACGAATTTTGTAAGGCTAATGCTAATTATGTAAAATATGTCAATAGAGAAGAGGATATGGGACTTGCCGGACTAAGAAAAGCGAAAATGTCTTATCGTCCCTTTAAATATATTGAAAAGTATGTTGCAACTTTTAAAAGCGATTTATAATTGAGTTTAAGTTTAAGTAAAAAGCCTTGAAATTTTTGAAATTTCAAGGCTTTGTATTATTTGCCAATCTATTTAACTAACTTAGATATCTCTCTAAAACCATCGGCTTTGGCGTTTCTGCATAATTCAAATAAGACGGATTCGTAGGTTGTTCCTATTGCTCCACTTTCTGTCATACGGCGTACAGCATATTTTTTATCATTATTATTTCTTGATCCCACACAATCATTGACTAAAAAGACATTATAGCCTAGTTCTAATAAATCCAATACGGTTTGCTGAACACAAATATGTGCTTCAATTCCTGCAATTATAACAGACTTTTTGCCTGTTTCTTTAAGCGCTTTTATAAAAGTTTCTTCACCGCAGCAGCTGAAAGACGTTTTTTCAATGGAATCAAAGGTCCCCAAAACTTGTTTAATTGAAGGTATGGTTTCTCCTAAGCCTTTTGTATATTGCTGAGATACAATGATAGGCAAATCTAATATTTTGCACCCTTGAATGAGTTTTGCAACAGTCTTCTCAAGCTCTTCATTCATTTTCATAGCGGGCATCAATTTTTCTTGAAAATCTATAGCCACTAATACGCTTTCTTCTCTTTTTAAAATCATATTTAATCCTCCTAAGTATTTCCCCAGATTATTCACCATAAACTACAAATAATCCAGGATTATTTTTAAACCAATTTGTTGAGTAGTTCGATTCCATTTGAATAATAATCTTTTGCTACATTAAAAGACCAGCTACAGGTATGTAAGCCTAAATTAATCATATAATATTTTTTCCTTGTTTCAAAGTCTTCCGGTAAATTCATATTTTTTTTATAGGTTTTAAAAAAAATTTCTTCTAATTCTTTATTATATAGCATGTCGTATTGATAAAGCGGATTAAAATCTATGCAAGGGTCATCCATTTGACAATGTTCAAAATCAATTAAACCCTTTAATATTATTTGATTGTTGTTTTTTTCTACAAGCATGTTTCTATACGAGAAATCTCTATGGGTAATGCTGCTGATAGATTGTGGATTTAAATATTTATAATAATTTTTCAGTGTATCAAACGCTTTATTAAAAAGTTCTTGATCCGGTAAGCTTTGGTCTTTAATCCTAGTCAATATTCGATGGTCATTTTGTTTTCTGTATTCGATAAAATCAAAGAAAATAGGTCTTTGAGGCATGTCCACCCATCCGCCAAAATAAGTATCTTTTTTCTTCTTGTGTATTCCACCTAATAATTCCCCTAAAAGTTCCACCGTCTTCTTTTGGAGATGGAGATTTAAATTAGGCCATATTTCTTCCAAAATGTGACCTTCTATTTTTTTTGATAAAATCCAGAAGAATTCTTTCTCTCCATAGTCAATCATTTGAGGTATCATGGGATTTGCTTCAAATGTTTTCAATCCTCTTTTTTCGCATAGATACTTTATTTCTTTTTGATAGACTTTCAAAATGTATTCTTCATCACCTTTTATCCAATAAACATAATTCCTATCCAGTTGATGGTGACCTATTGGTGTAATGTCACAGTTTGTAAGATTATTTTTTTTTAGAATCTCTAAAATTTTATCCATAACAACACCCCATCATGAGATTGCATTTTATTTATAACTAATGCCCCATTTTTTTACGTTATTGATGATTCTATAATTTGTAAGATCAAAATGAATGGGAGTTACTGAAATATAGCCTTTCTCTATTGCCATTACATCTGTATCTTCATCATCCATATCATTTTTCTTTGGAATACCGGAGTACCAATAATACGCTCTTCCTCTGGGGTCTTTTCTGCTAGTGAAATTTTCTGTATACTCTCTTATTCCTAAAGGAGTAATTTCAACGCCTTTTATCTCTTTTTCAGGTATGTATGGGACATTAACATTAAGTAAAGTTTCAGGTTCCAGTTGATTTTCAGCCATATGCTGACAAATATTACGGGCTATCTTTTTTGCAGGGTTGAAATTCATAGCTGTATGACTATCTACAGAAACTGCAACCGAAGGAATGCCTAATAAAATACCTTCTACCGCTCCAGAGACCGTCCCTGAATATAGGACGTCTGTTCCTAAATTTCCACCTTGGTTAATTCCTGAAAACACCATATCAATGTTGCCATCCACTAACTCACTAATACCCAGCTTAACACAATCAGCAGGCGTCCCTGACACTGACCAGGCTTTCTCAGCACCTTCAAACTCTACTTCATGTACTAAAACCGGTACATGTATTGTAATGCCATGCCCGCACGCACTTTTTTGAGAATCCGGAGCAACAACATATACATTCCCCACGTTATGTAAAGCTTCTACCAAGGATTTAATCCCTAAAGCATTAATACCATCATCGTTGGTTACCAATATATTCATAATCTCTTCTCCTTACAATCTAAATCTATTTTCCTATAATATCAATATTATAACAGAGTCTTCCAAAATAGTTTATTAAGTCTCTGTTATTTTTTTTATTTTATGAGTAAAATTCTTAGCAATCTCCATTTTATTATGTTGTTTTTTTTCAGAAATAATATTACAATCAAGAAAAAGAAAAAGGAGATTGTCTATTTATGATTATTATAAATTATCGCTACCAAAATCAAGATCAGCTGGGTATACTCCATTCCAATAATCAAGTTATTTCTTTTAATAATATTTTTAAAGCATTCAATTTAGAAGAAATTCCTAAAGATATGAATGAATTGATAGACCATTTTGATGATACTTTCTTCAATAAAATAACTCATGTTCTTAGTGAAAGCATCCTTCCCTATACCCCTTTAGATAATATAATAATTAACACACCTATTCCTTTCCCTAGAAGAAATATTATTTGTCTTGGAAAAAATTATGCCGAACACGCAGAAGAAGTAAAGGGTTTTAACAGCACTAGCGTAAACGCTGTTCCCAGCGACCCTATTTATTTTACAAAGTCTGCTTATCCATGCATCGGGACTGAAGATACAATTCTAAGGCATGAAAATGCCACACAAAAAATTGATTATGAAGTAGAACTGGCTATCATAATTGGTAAAAAAGGCATTAATATTGATCCGGAAGATGCTGAATCCTACATTTTTGGATACACTATAGCTAACGATATCTCATCAAGGGACTTACAAAAAAGACATAACAATTGGTTCAAAGGAAAAAGTTTGGATACGCATTGCGCTATAGGCCCTTGGATTGTACATAAGAGTGATATTTCTTTCCCTGTTGAATTAGATATTCAATGCTGGGTCAATGATGAGTTAAGGCAGAACTCTAATACAAAACGTCTGGTCTTTGACATTCCTTACATGATCAGTGACTTATCGAAAGGCATGACATTGATTCCCGGAGATATTATATTGACAGGTACACCTGCAGGTGTAGGTCTTGGATATCGTCCTCCTAAATATTTAAAACCAGGCGATATCATCAAGTGCCAAATAGAAAAAGTTGGTACACTCATTAACTACATAGAAAGGTAATCTTATGAAGCATACTCTATCAAAGGACACCATAAATCAGCTTTTAAAATTTCAAAAAAGTGAAATAACAGAGTACTATATTTATAACAAACTGGCTCAAATAGAAAAAGATCCTCATAATCAGGCGCAATTAAGAAAAATTGCTGAGGAGGAACGAAAGCATTATGAAATCTGGAAATCCTATACAGGCGTAGAAGTACATCCTGATAAAAAGGAAATATTTAAATACTATTGGATCACAAAGATTCTTGGGCTTACCTTTGGTTTAAAGCTAATGGAAAAAGGCGAAAAAAATGCACAAGAAATCTACGCTAAAATCATTGAAGAAATACCGGAAGCAAAAACCATCTTACATGAAGAAACACAGCACGAACATGCCATTTTAGACTTGCTGAATGAAGAAAAGCTTGAATATGTCGGCTCTATGGTATTAGGCTTAAACGATGCCTTAGTTGAATTGACCGGTGCTTTAGCAGGATTTACTTTTGCTTTACAAAATGCAAGACTCATCGCTCTCACAGGGCTTATTACAGGTATCTCTGCCTCTTTCTCAATGGCAGCATCAGAATATCTGTCTACTAAATCAGAATCCAACAAGGAAGAACAGCAGCATGCCTTAAAATCAGCAGTATATACAGGCATTGCTTATATTTTTACCGTATTTTTCTTGGTTCTCCCTTATTTTATTTTTCAAAACTACTATATCTCTTTAGTTTCTACACTGCTTACAGCTGTTTTAATCATTTTCCTATTTAATTTTTATATTTCGGTTGCCAAAGACTACTCTTTTAGACAACGTTTCTTTGAAATGACTTTCATCAGCTTAGGGGTTGCAGGCATATCCTTTTTAATTGGTGTAGTCATTCGTTTGACTTTAGGTGTAGAGATTTAACTTTGACCCTCTTCAAAATTTAGATGGCAGATAAGCTATAGACAAACAAATATTAACTACTTTCGTATTTCTTTAAATACCTTTCCGATAGAATCATTAATAATTACATCTGCTCTGTCATCATAAGCCGTCTCTCCCTTATTGATCAAAACCAGGTGCTCTCCTTTAAAATAATTTACCAATCCTGCTGCAGGATATACTAAAAGGGAAGTGCCTCCTATTATAAGGGTATCTGCACGTTGTAAAGCAATAATTGAATCATTAAGAACGTCTTCATTTAACGCCTCTTCGTACAGCACCACGTCAGGTTTAATTATTCCACCACAAACCGTACATATTGGAATACTTTTTGATTTGATTACCTGATGGAGTTCATAAAATGTATTGCAGCTCATGCAATAATTCCTGTGAACAGATCCGTGGAGCTCGTATACGTTTTTGCTTCCTGCTTTTTGATGAAGACCATCAATATTTTGGGTAATCACTGCTTTTATTTTGCTTTCGGCTTCTAATTGGGCTAAAGCCTTATGAGCATCATTAGGTTCGGCACTTTCATATATCATTTCACTTTTATAAAAATCAAAAAAAGTATCCGTATTATTGGTAAAAAAAGTTCTACTCAACATTTCCTCAGGTGGATGACTATACTTTTGAATGGCATTGTACAACCCGGCTTCTGATCTAAAATCAGGAATATTGCTTTCTGTAGAGACACCTGCGCCACCAAAAAAAACAATATTATCGCTTTCTAAAACTATTTTTTTTAATTCATTGTACATTTTATCACCTCAAACTTTTAGATAGTATCTCTATGCTACCAGATATCACTTACTATTATAACGCATTAATGTATAATAAAGTTAAACTTTAGTATATTTTTCATTCACTTTTTTCTTTTCATTCAACTCTCCTTACTTCCTTTTTTGTTGATAGACATTGTCAAGAACATATGTTTGCTTTTTATTTGAGTTTGTGATACAATAAGAACATACGTTCGAGAGCAATATATTTTGTATTGAGGAGTTATTATGAGCAACGCAAAAACATTGGAAAAATTAAAGATTCTGTCAGACGCCGCTAAATATGATGTTTCGTGTTCCTCCAGCGGTGTAGAAAGAAAAAATAAAAACGGTATAGGGAATGCCAGAAATTTTGGTATCTGCCATTCTTGGTCAGCAGATGGTAGATGTATTTCTCTTTTAAAAATTCTTATGACCAATAAATGCATCTATAACTGCACCTATTGTGTAAATAGATGTGAAGCTGAAACCAATAGAGCCAGCTTTGAGCCCAAGGAAATTGCTGAGCTTACTTTTGAGTTTTATAAACGGAATTATATCGAGGGATTGTTCTTGAGTTCTGCTGTTGAAAAAAGTCCTAATTATACCATGGAAAAGATGTTAAAAACGCTTCAGCTTCTTAGAAATTCATATCATTTTCATGGGTATGTTCATGCTAAAGTCATTCCCGGTACCGACCCCATTGTTATCAATCAAATTGGTTTACTTGCAGACCGTATTAGTGTGAATATTGAATTACCCAGTAAAAACAGCTTGCAGCTTCTCGCTCCTCAAAAAAAGATGAATGATATTATTCATCCAATGAAGCATATTAGTCAACAAATTATTGAAAATAAGGATAATAAAAAACATTTTAGAAATGCACAGAAATTTGTATCTGCCGGTCAAACCACTCAAATGATTATTGGTGCCTCAAATGAAAATGATTATCATATATTAAACGCAACACAAAAAATGTATCAAAAACTTAAGTTAAAGAGAGTATATTTTTCAGCCTATATGCCCGTTGTGGAATCGTCTCTTTTACCGTCTGTCGCTTCACCGCCGCCTTTGAAAAGAGAAAACCGATTATATCAAGCGGACTGGCTGTTAAGGTTCTATCATTTTAAAGCTGAAGAAATCATTGATATGTCTTCACCCTTCCTAGACTTAGAAATGGATCCCAAAATGGCATGGGCATTAAAAAATATTCATCTTTTTCCTATTGAGATCAACAAAGCCCCTTATGAAGATTTATTAAGAATACCTGGATTAGGATTACATTCTGCATACAAAATCATGGGACAACGCAGAAATAGATCTATCAAGTTTGAGGATTTGAAAAAAATGGGTACCGTTTTAAAAAGAGCACAATATTTCATTACTTGTAACGGAAAATATTACCCCTCAACGCCTTTAGACCCAACTTATATAAAAGAGTCTCTACATCCAAAACCGTCTCAAGAGCAGTTGAGTTTTTGGTCACAACACTAAATGATAATTAATAATGAATAGTTAATTATTATTGATAAAAGAGGTATTTCTATGAATTACTTATATGATGGGTCTTTTGAAGGACTTCTTACATGCATTTATGAACATTACTATATGAAAAAAGCAGCAGGTATTTACATGAAAGGTCAGTATCAATCTGATTTATTTCATGTATGTAAAGAAATAGCAACTGATTTAGAAAAGTCTGAAAAGGTTTATCAAGCTATTATGAAAAAAATATCTCAACAAGCACTTAAAAACACTTATCATTTGTATTTATCGAACTCTTATGAAAAAGAAAATCTGATTTTAAAGTATTTGATTAGAGGCTTTAAAACAGGTAAATCCATCGATGAACTGCATTCAGACGAGCTCATTCATCAGGTTCATCTGATTACAAAAAGAGTATCTTTAGAATGTCATCGATTTTTAGGACTATTAAGATTTTCTGATATCAACGATACTCTTTATTCTGAAATTGAACCTGACCATGATATATTAGTGCTTCTTGGCGATCATTTTTCAGACCGATTAAAAAATCAGAACTTTATTATACACGATAAAAAAAGAAAAAAAGCCCTATGGTCTAAAAAAGGAGATTGGTTGATTTCTTCTTTCGATATTCAAGAAAATATCAAACTAAGCCATCAAGAATGCGCTTATCGAGATTTGTGGAAACACTATTATAAGCATATTGCAATTGAAGGAAGAAAAAATAACAGACTAAGAAAACAATATATGCCTACCCGATATTGGAAACATCTTCCTGAGATGCGTTAGCTCCCCTTTCATAACTATCCATTGCAAACAGACATGCCCCAACCGCACCTATTATTTGAGGCTCTTGTGGGATAACAAGTTTTTCGTTTAAATAGGTCTCTATAGCATGGACAATCCCTTTATTCTTAGCTACACCTCCGGTCATCATATATCTTTTTTGTTTTCCCAATCTTTCTACCATAGAAGCTGACCTTTGAGCCATAGAACGATGAATAGCTGTCACAATATCTGCTTTTTCTTTGTTTTCAGCAATTAATGAAATGACTTCTGATTCTGCAAAAACGGTACACATACTTGTAATCTCTATGGGTTCTTTTTGTGATGGTGCCATATTTCCCATCTCCTCCAACGGAATCTCCAACGTCTTTGACATCATTTCCAAGAATCTTCCCGTTCCGGCTGCACATTTGTCATTCATCACAAAGTCTTTGACTTCACCTTTTTCATTAATTTGGATGACTTTACTGTCCTGTCCTCCTATGTCTATAATGGTTCTAACTGATGCGTTAAAAAAGTAGGCGCCTCGCCCATGACATGATATCTCGGTAACACTTTGATCCGAAAAAGAAATAAAATCTCTTCCATAGCCTGTAGCAACAGCATATGTAATATCTTCTTCTGAAATATCTGCTTTGGATAATATATCTTGATAGGCCCTCTGTGCACTAATGATGCTTTTAGCTCCTGTCGCAACAATATGATAAGACAATATCTTTTTTTGTTCATCCATAATGACTACGTTAGTAGAAGTTGAACCGCTGTCAATCCCTAAAAATAATTTTTTCTTTTGGCTATTGGTTTCATATTTTTTCTCTTTTTTTACGGATATCATCTCCAAAAAGGCATCCAGACGGGTACTGATTTGTCCTTTTTGCTTTGCTAAATAATCTGTTTCTATTTTTAGAAGTTCTCCTTTGTACTTATCTTTTAAATAGGCGTAGCCATACGCATAATAATCGCAGAATTTCAGGGTGTGATAGATAATCCCAGGTAGATTATCATTTGTTATATCATCCTCTAAAATATCCCAGAAATTCTGCATCCGAAAACAAGGAAACTGATTAAGTAAAGCAGCTGCATAAGTATTTGATTTAAAGCTTCTTACATCATCGGTCTTACTGCATGTTCGGTCATCGAATTTAGTTTTATTGGCTAAGATGTCGTAGGCATCCTTTGTTAGTTGGGCCCCTAGCAATAATATTTTTTCATTGTTATCTTTACTTTTTTCTGTTGTTTTTTTCTCTTTAATAAAATTATTGAAATGATCCCAATTAAACTTTTTATCAAATTTTTTCTCCAAAGCAATAATCAGTTCTTCAATCTCTGACTGCCAAAAGGCCGCTGCTTCCCTTGTTTGTTTTCTTGGTAATTCCATCATATAGACCCACTGGCTGGGCATAGCTTCTTTTATAACATCATATATCCGTCTAATGCTGTCGCAGCAATTGGTTAAAACAATAGCGTCATAATGGCCTTGAAGGCACAGCTCCAGTACCCCTTTAGAATAGGAGCACATATTTTTATGAAATTTAGCATCCGACAAAGGTGTGTGCTGCATATTGGGTGCAATTTTTTCAAAGTCTTGTCCAAAAAATTCAAATATTTCATAAGGCGTATATCGACATACATAACCAATCATTTTTTCACCACCTATCTACCATCTCCAAAAAAGCGTCCATGCGGGTTATCATTTGACCTTGCTGATTGTTTCTCATATCTATTCCGTCTCCATCTAATGATAGAAAAGGTAATTCTACCTCTTGGCACGCTTTTTTTAATAATGCTGTCCCTCCTGCATTTTGCCTGCAGCCCCAGTGACAAAAATGAACAATACCATCTACTTTAAGAGTCTGTGCCATTTCTATTACATGATTGATTTTTTTGATGTATGGGCCATTATAGACATTATCGATCATTTTATCGGCAAGTGCGTCCAGGGGTCTCGTCTCATCTAAAACCTTCAGCTTAGGATAGTTCAACTCCATTCCTATAATCTCAACATCATCATTATGATTAAAATATTTTTTAAAGGGTTCAAAAGGAAAGGGTAAAGTATGTACCCACAATATACGTTTTTTATGTCGAGGCCGGGCTTTAGTTAAATCATGATACAAAGATGTATAAAACTTTAAAATTTCTTCTGTTCCCATAAAGACATGAGCTGCATTCATCATATACATTTCATGGGTCATGGTTATAGATAAATCTTTTTCTGTCATGAGCTTTAATACTTTTTTTCTATATTCTATGGTTTGGTTTTCAATCGATAATATGGCCTTAAGCCGGTCATGATTAAATCGGTTCCTGGTTATATTTTCTAATTGATGAATCATTTCATTTAATTGATTGACTACATAACATACAGCCTTTTCATTTTTCTTATGGGGAATGTCCATTACGAAGTAAGGTATTGAAAGTTTTTTTGAGAGATAAGCAAATGTCCCTATGTTGGCATCACAAATGCTGGAAGAGGTTAATGCATAAATAGGCTTTTTAAGTAAATCCGCTTCTACCGCCCCAATAAATGCTTTATGATAGCTGCATAAGCTGTCTGCCATACCACAGCTATTAGCAGCCTCTATATACAAATCTTGAATCTTAAAGCCTGCAAGAAAAGATGAAAAGCTTTCTATAAATAATGGATGCAACTCAAAGGCATGAAGAATTTCACTTGGGGAAAAAAGATTCACCCATGCGGTTTCATTAGGATTTTTTAACGCCTTTAATATGTATTGAATAGAGATTTTATTAAGATCATTAAGAGCTGGTACATTATTTTTATTATAAAAAAATTTTTTATTTAAATATTCATAATACAGCCCTAATTTAATCATATTTGAGATCAAATTGGATTTTTTATGATGTTTCTTCATCATATTAGAGTAGATTTTTACAATATCCATACTATTTTCACCAACCATGATATTTTTTTGATGTGTATACGCCTTCATATGGAAAACATATCTAATACCATTATAGAATTGTTGTGTAATGGATTCAACTGATGTATAATTAAAACTGTACTTTAATAAAAGTATAAATTTTCTAATATTAAAATGTACAGTTGGTGATAATATATGAAATCGTTTATTCCCGATCTAGACCTTCAATCCAATATTCCTTTATATGTTCAATTATATGAATCTATCAAAGGAGAAATTTTAAAAGGTAATATTACTGCATCAGAAAAGCTGCCTTCCATCAGAGACTTATCTAAAACGCTGAAATTAAGCAAAACTACTATTGAATCTGCTTATGATCAGCTTTTGGTAGAAGGTTATATTTATTCAAAACCTCAATCCGGTTACTATATTAATCTGATTTCTTTAGAATTAATGAAACGAGATTTAAATAAAGATAGTTTCTCTTTAGAAACCCATGATTTTTCTACTGATGATGAAAGGTATACGGATGCGTCTTCATTTGACTTTATTAAATGGAAAAAATGTTCCAATAAAATTTTAACGGAATATACCGACACACTTCTTTTGGAAGCGCTCCCCCAAGGAGAAGCTTTATTAAGAAATGAAATTTCTAAATATGTGTACCAGTCCAGAGGCGTCAAATGTACCTCAGAGCAAATCATTATTGGAGCGGGCACTCAACAAAACATGCATCTTGTTTGTAATATTTTAGAAAATATAGATATGGACCATGTCGCATTTGAAGATCCGGGGTATTATTCTGCAAGAAAAATATTTCTAGACCGGGGCTTTATTATTTCACCCATTTCAATCGATGAAGATGGTATGAAGGTAAATGAGCTTAAAAACAGCCCGTGCTCTGTGGCTTATGTCAGCCCTTCTCATCAATTTCCTTTAGGTTCTGTCATGTCTATTGGCCGTAGATACGAGCTGTTAGAATGGGCATCTGAAGAGAATAGAATCATTATTGAAGATGATTATGACAGTGAATTAAGATATTATGGACGACCAATCCCTTCTTTACAGGGATTAGATGAAAAAGAACATGTCATTTATTTGGGTTCATTTTCATCTACTCTATTGCCATCTATAAAAATCAGTTATATCATTCTGCCTAATGAACTGCTTAAATACTATAAAAGCGTTATGCACCATTATAATCAGACATGCTCTAAAATTGAACAACTGACCTTGGGGCTCTATATGAAAGAAGGTTTCTATCAAAAGCATATTAAAAAATTAAGAAAGCTTTATGCCACTAAAGCTCAATGTTTCAAAGAATGGTTGCAAAAGGAAATGGGTGATCTGTGTAAAATATTAAATCATCCTTCAGGTATGCATTTGCTAATAGAAGTTCGTACAAAAAAAACACCCGATGAATTATGCAAGGAAGCATCAAAGGCCAAAGTTACCACTGTCCCTCTGACCAATTATATGATCAGACAGCTCCATACTAACCATCCGGTTTTACTGCTTTATTATACGCAAATACCGTTGGCTGATATTCCTCAGGCTGTAAAGCATTTAAGGGATAGGTGGATGAGAGATTTAGATTAGCATTAAATGAATTTAAAAAGTTTTAAAAAAGAACATTAAAGTTGAATATAATGTACATTATGATCATATAATACATAATGTACATTTTTTATTAATGATGATATAATGGAGGTGAATTAAGGAGGTGTTTTCAATGTTAGCTGTGAATGCAACGGATGTGAGAAAAGATTTTGGACGATATATAGATAAAATTGTTAGAACAAAACCTATTTTTGTAAAACGTTCTAGAGATTATTTTATGGGAATAAGTATAGAAATGGCTAAAGAATTGGTCAAAGATGTTAAATTTATTGCAAATAAATATATAGAAGAGGATCTTTCTATTACTTTGTCATTAGAAGATTTTGATATCGTGGTAAATGAAGAAAATGAAGAAACCGCTATAAAATCTTTATTAAATGACTTGAGAGAATATGCCCTTGAGTACTATGAAGATATAGCCTTCTGGTCTAATGATTTGAATAGAAAAAAACATATGAAAAATATTCTAAAAGTTCTCCTAATTGAAGATGATGAAGAATTAAAAGAAAGCTTATTATGCCAAGTTGGAAAGAATTAAAACGGTTTTGTGAAAGAGACGGTTGGGAATTATATAAAGATACCGATCATTATTTCTACAGAAAAGTAGAAAAAGATGGCACCATTAAAAGAACAAAAATTTCAAAAGGATCAGGAGAAATAAAACATCACCTTTGGAGAGAAATACTAAAAAAGCAATTAGGTGTTACACAGGAATATTTTAATAAGACAGTTTAATAGATATATGAAATAGTTTGTTTTATTAGATTAAGATTATGGTTCTTAATCTTTTTTTATTTGAAATGTTAATGAAAAAGGGTAATTATTCTAACTTATGTTTTAAAAAATCTTTCATTAGACCATTTGAGATTTTAAGCGCCTCAAATCTATTTTTGGCAGGAGCAGATACCATAAATCCATCCTCGCTGTTCCATCCATTTTTCTCGCCTTGTACACAAATCGATAAATTAACTAATTTTTCTCCAATCCAGTAATACATAGCCTTCTTCTTCCATGTGATTCCAGAATTCGAAAAAACTGATAAGACATTTTATCATGCCTTATCAGTTTGATCAATCCATTTAAATTGTTTCTAAATCCTTTAACAATTTAATTCAAGGTTTATAGCCTGCATTTACTTTTATTTATATATCTCTATCATTGCCTCAGCAAACTTCCTCTGCTTACACGCCTTACATACAAGCTCTTGCTCTTCCCCTAACTTTTTATTCATAAAATCATGCTGTTCTCTAGTCACATAGTGCTTTCCGCAAACTTCACACTCTAGCTTTTCAAATTCTTTTCCCCATATCTTGCGCTTACTGGTTTCCTCAACTAACTCTATGGTATTCGTAGGACATACAAAAGCACATGAACCGCATCCTATACATGTCTCAGAAGGTTCTTCATATGGTGGTGCTACGCTTTTTTCTATTCCTCTTTTCACTGTGGCAATGGCAAAAGACCCTAATTCCTCACATGCTCTTGCACAAAGACCGCACATCACACAATTATTTTTTTTATTCACCTTAAATCTAGAAGAACTAACTGCATGATATTCTTCTGCCAGCTTTTGTATCTCTATACTTTCAGGAGCCTCTGCTTTAAGTAACATCAAAATATTTTTTCTTATACTTCTTATTTCTTCTGAATGGGTTTTAACCTCAATATCAGACAATACAGGGTAGATACAGGCGGTAACAATTTTCTTTTTCCCTTTTTCCCAAACTTCAACCACACAAATTCTGCATGTCGCCTGTCCTTTTAAAACTTCATTATGGCATAAAGTAGGTATTACAATACCGTTTCTTCTCGCAATATCTAATAAGATTTCACCTTTACCAGCTTCGCATGCCATACCGTTAACGACAACACTTAATTTTTCCATGAATTTCACCTCATTTCACTTTTACTGCATTAAATTTACAACTATCGATACAGCTTCCGCATTTAATACATTTTTCTAAGTCAATAATATGAGGTTTTTTTATATCTCCTGTTATTGCATCCGGTGAACATACTTTCTTGCAAAGACCGCAGCCAATACATTTTTCTTCATCGATATAGAATAATGAAAGATCTTTACAGACACCCGCCGGACATCGCTTATCATAGATATGCTGTTTATACTCATCCTCGAAATATTTTATTGTACTGACAACAGGGTTAGGCGCACTTTTACCCAGCCCGCAAAGAGATGCTTTTTGAACGGTTTCTGAGATGTCTAAAAGTAGTTCGATATCTCCATCTTCTCCCTTTCCATCACAGATATCCGTTAATATCTTCAGCATCTGTTTAATGCCTTCTCTGCAAGAGACACATTTGCCACAGGATTCTTCGGCTAAAAACCCAATATAGTACTTTGCTACATCCACCATACAGGTTCTATCATCCATAACGATCATGCCGCCGGATCCCATCATAGATCCTGCCGCTTCTAATGTATCAAAATCTACCTGTAGATTAAGGTTTTCCTCTGGAATACATCCTCCTGATGGTCCTCCTGTCTGAACTGCCTTAAATTTTCTATCGCCTAATATACCGCCGCCAATTCCAAAAATAAGTTCATTCAGCGTAATACCCATAGGAATCTCTACAAGGCCTGTATTTTTTACTTTTCCCACCAGTGAAAAAACCTTTGTTCCCTTACTTTTACAACTTCCAATACTGCTAAACCAATCACTTCCCCTTATAATAATCTCAGGAATATTTGCCCATGTTTCTACATTATTCAATACCGTGGGCTGACCCCAGAGGCCATATTCCACTGATCTAATATACTTTGCACGGGGCTCTCCCACTTTTCCTTCAATGGAAGCCATTAAGGCTGAAGACTCACCACACACAAAAGCGCCGCCGCCTCTTACAATTTTTAAATCAAAACTAAACCCGCTTCCTAAAATATCATCCCCTAAAAAACCATTATTTTTTGCATCATCGATAGCTTTTTGCATGTTTTTTAATGCCAGTCCATATTCATCTCTTATGTATATATACCCTTGATTCACCCTTAATGCCTTGGCACAAATGACCATTCCTTCTATAACGGTATGGGGGTCTCCTTCCATGATACTTCTATCCATAAATGCTCCCGGGTCGCCTTCATCTCCGTTACATATGACATACTTAGGATATCGATCAATATGATTGCATGCTTCCCATTTTACACCTGTAGGAAAACCTGCGCCTCCTCTGCCTCTAAGTTCGGAAGCTTTCAATTCACTTATTATTTCATCTGAATCCATATCAAATACTGCTTTCTTTAATGCTTTATATCCGCCTTTTTCTATATAATCGCTTATTTCTAAAGGGTCAATCTCTCCAATATTTCTCAAAGCAATTTTCATTTGCTTTGAATAAAAGTCCGTTTCATTGTGAGATTTAATCCTTTTTTTAGTATTAAAATCCAAGTATAAAAGTCGTTCTATCACTTCATTCTTCATGATGGTTTTATCAACGATTTCTTGAACATCCTTTAGTTTTACGTGATAATAAGAGATATCGTCCGGAACTATTTTCACGACAGGCCCTCTTTCACATAATCCATTACATCCTGTAGCTTTAATGTATGGAACAACCTGTATATTCTTCTTTTTCCCTTCAACCTGAGAAACAAACTCCTGATAAATATTTTCACTGCCATTTGCAAGGCAGCCTGTTCCGCAGCAAACTAAAATTTTTCTATCCTGCTTATCGTTGCTCACCCTGCTCACCCCTTTTATATTTTTGAAGTATTGTCTTTATATCTTGAGGTGTTACTTTCCCGTAGTACTCTTCGTTGATAACAACTACAGGTGCAAGGGCACAAGCACCAACGCAATTCACTGTTTCTAAAGAAAATAAACCATCAGTAGTCGTTTCACCTGCTTTGACATTAAGCTGTTTTTCTAATTCTGATAAAATAGTCATAGAAGATCTAATATGGCATGCCGTACCAGCACAGATCTTAATAATATATTTGCCTTTAGGCTTTAAGCTAAAGGCTTTAAAAAAAGTAGCAATACCATATAGCTTACAAATGGGTGTATCAATATATTCTGAAATACACGCCAATGCTTCTTTAGGAATATAATTATTTTCTTTTTGAATATCCTGCATCATAGCAAGTGTAAACCTTTTCTGTGCAGGGTATTGATGAATTATTTCTTCAATGCTTTTATTTATCCTATTCTCCATAAACACGCCTCTTTTTATATTTTTTTAACCTCCCGCAATACGAGGAAAGAACGAGATCTCATCGGAATGGTCTATCCTTGTCTCCCCCCATTGTAAGTGATCAATATGCCTTCCATTAACTAAAATAATGATATCAGGATGTATTTCGTTTTTATCTGTTAAAATATGCTTTTTCAGCTCTTTACCATACCTAGAAGATAAAAAAAACAAAAGCTCTAATACATTCTGCGGTCCGGTTATTTCTATTTCTTTAGCTTTCGTTATGTTTCTTAAATATGCAAAGAATTTTACAACCATAAAATCACCTTTAAATTTTGGTCTATGCCAAATAAAATAATAATTCTTAGTAAATACATGTAGAGCTAGCTTTAGCTAACTCTCATGACATGGTGAGGAATAAGCTGACGTGGCAAACAGCTAGGGCTTCAATTGCCACGCCGGTCGGTTTTTATAGTCCTAATTCCTCTACCTTTTCTTCTGAAGGTATTCCGTCTGCACCCCATCCTCTTTCTTTATAATATTCTTCCAGCATGACTTCCAACTGGCTTACCTTACCTTTTGAAGGCCCATTTGGAATAGGTTCTTTCAACAAGCGCGGAGGCAGCGTATCATCTGATTTTTCAAACCCATTTTTAAGATTAAATAATTTTTCCATATTCCAAATCCGTTCACCGATTTGAAGGACTTCTTCATCTGAAAAATTGACCCCGGTTCCGGTTCTAAACATAGAAGCAATCTCCGGTAACCCAATTCCAAAAGTTATAAACAGGCATAAACCCAATGAGTCTACCACTGCCGTTACATCTTGGAATATTTTAAGCATGGCAGCCTTACCGTCTGTGGTGAACTGGTCAAGTTTTTGTGGTATACCTAATACTTCAGGAGAAATCATATAGCCTCTGACATGACACCCTCCTCTGTTAGACGTAGCATAATTTAATCCAATACCTTGAATCCCTCTTCCATCATAAGCAGGCATCTCCTGCTTCTTAACAGACATGGATAATTCACTACATCCATATTTTTCTGCCATGCGATAAGATCCAAGTGCCATGATGTCACCAAAACCTTCTCTTAAACCTATTTTTGTTGTGAAATCAACTAATGCTTTTCCATCACCAAATTTAAGCGGCCCTCCAAGTTCTTCTTCTGTAATAATACCTTTTTCATTCATTTCCATTGCACAGGCAATCGTAGAACCTAGAGTAATGGGGTCCATACCAAGCTCATTACATATAAAATTTGCTTTACAAATAGCCCCTAGATCATCAATACCACAATCAGCTCCCAGCGCCCATGCCGCTTCATATTCCGGACCTTCTCCATATCCCTCAAACTCTCCTGTGACCTTTGTAAGTCTACCGCATCCAATACCGCATGCAAAACAACCTTTTCCTCTCAAAAGATATTTGTCTACCAAAGCTTCTCCACCCGTTTCGTCTGCTTTATCAAAAGTGCTTTCTTTCCAATTATTGGTTGGAAAAGCACCGATTCCATTGATAATATTGACGAGTATTTCCGTTCCATATGTACCAAGTCCTGTACCGGTTACAGGGTGTTCTTTCAACTTAATTCTTGCATCTTTACATACTTCATAAAAACCTTCCGGATCGGCTATTTTTATAGACTTTGAACCTCGAACAACTACTGCTTTTAAATTTTTATATCCCATTACTGCGCCCACACCTGTCCGTCCGGCAGCTCTGTTTTTATCATTCATAACACCTGCATACAGCACCAATTTTTCACCAGCAGGCCCAATACAAGCAACTTTATAATCACTGCCATATTTCTCTGTCAGCATATCCGTTGTCTCAGATGTATTTTTGCCCCATAGCTCAGAGGCATCTTTAAGCTCAACGTCACCATCTTTGATATATAAATATACCGGTGCTTTTGCTTTTCCTTCGAGAATAATACCATCATATCCTGCATACTTTAATTCGGGTCCAAAAAATCCACCGGAATTTGATGCTGCAATAGTTCCTGTTAAAGGACCTTTTGTTACAACATTGTATCTTCCTGATGAAGTTGCAAATGTACCTGTTAATGGTCCTGTCATAAAGATTAGCTTATTGTCTTCACTTAATGGCTCTACATCATAGTTGACCTCTGAAGTGTAATATTTTGTTCCCAGGCCTCTAGCGCCAAGATATTCTTTTGCCCATTTCTCATTCAGGGTTTCTTTTTTTATGGATCCGTCAGATAAATTAATTCTTAATATGGTTCCTATCCAGCCGTACATTTTTACACCTCCTCAAATACTTCCTTAAATTTTTGAGCCATTTTTTCCTTGTTTGCCATATTCAAGCCTGTAGCTTCAATAAATTCAATGGCTTTTGAGGGACAGAATTCTGCACATTTTGCTTCACCAATGCAAGTATCACATTTTACTATCTTTTTATTTTCTGAATTAAAAGATACATTTCCAAATGGACAGGCACTGATACACATTTTACAACCTATGCAATTGTCAAAATCAATATTAACAACGCCTTCTTCATCTCTTGTAAGTGCTGAAACAGGACAGACCTTCATACATGCAGCGTCTTCACATTGCATACACATCATAGGTACAGCAATCCCAACCTCCTCATAATCATGTACCGTAACTGCAGCGTTTTTAGGGTTACACGCCATGGTTTTCCCAAAAGAACATACGACTTCGCAGGTTTTGCACCCAATACATTTTTTGGGTGCAATGATTAAAATTTTACTCATACGTTTTCCGATAATACTTAGGATTATCGGCCTACACCTCCTTAAATTTTTAGTCCGCGCAAAATAGTATTACTACCTAAAACCCTTATAACAAATATTTTTTGTATGTTAATACATTTATACATCTCAAACGCAAAAGCTATGCCAAATAAAAACGCCTGTAATTTTAATAAATTACAGGCGTAACTCTTTTTGGCGTTCTATTTTGGATCATTGTTTTAAAAATGTTGCGTTTCATTATGGCGCACCGTTCCATTTACGAACACTTGATTTTATGTTTTCCCATTTTTCTATAGAGCGTATTTCTTCCTATTCCCAATTTTCTTGCTGCTAAAGTAATATTCCCTTCATATTTACTCAAAGCTTTTTGAATAAACACCTTCTCTACCTGTTCCAAGTCAAGACATTCTTCAATTTCTTCTAAGGTGTCTAAAGACACTTTGTTGTCGCCTACATGCTTTGGGACAGACTGGGTATTGATGATCCTTTCAATAACATTTTCAAGCTCTCTGATATTTCCCGGCCAATGATAGCTTTGAAGCTCTTTAACGATTTCAGAGCATATCTCGACTTCTTTTTTATTCAATCGTTTTGATATCACTTTAATAAAATACTGTGCAATAGGTACGATATCTTCTTTTCGTTCTCTTAATGACGGCAGACGAATAGGAAGAACATTTAATCTGTAATACAAATCCAGTCTAAAGGTTCCATCTTCTACCCCAATTGACAGCTCTCTATTAGTTGCCGCTATGATTCTAACATCTATGGGTTTTTGCTTATTGCTGCCAACCCTGTTTATAACACCTTCTTCAATAACACGTAAAAGTTTGGTCTGCATATCTACCGGCATCTCACCAATTTCATCCAGTAGAATGGTTCCACCATCAGCGATTTCAAACTTCCCGGCTGCCCCGCCTTTTTTCGCTCCTGTGAAAGCACCTTCTTCATATCCGAACAATTCAGATTCTATAAGATTGCTGGGAATAGCACCACAATTAATAGCAACAAAAGGACTTTCCTTTCTGCTGCTATGGTTATGTATGGCTTGGGCAAAGACCTCCTTACCTGTGCCGCTTTCTCCTGTAATTAATATGGTAGACTTGCTGTCAGAAATTTTCTTTGCATATTCAACAATTTCAAGAAATCTGGTACTGCACCCTATAATCTTGTCAAATGTGTAAATAGCCTTGCTGCCAATAATTCTATCTGCCTGTTTACGGCCTTTTTTGATTTCTTTGAATTCAAAAATGATTTCCTTCAGGCCTCTTTCATCTACAATGGGATATGCGCTGAGTGTAAAATGTAATTTGTTTGTATTTGTATTGACGTGGACATCTTCTTCCAAAAAATTGTTACCGGATTGAATGACCTGCCGCACACGGTCTAATCCATCAAACAATTCTTCTATATTTTTATTCATTATTTCTTTTTTTGACATGCCAAACATATTCATTGTATATTTATTTATGGTTAGAATTTTACCGGTTATATCGGTTGTAAGAATGCCTGCCGAAATAGACTCCACAATTGTTTCAACACGATTTTTTGCCAAGATTAATTTTGAGCTGTATTCTTCTATCATCAGCATTTTTTCTATGGCATTGGCCGCAGCAACAACCATACCCAGGGTATGGGAATGAACATATTCGCTATATCCTGTTAAATCCAAAGACCCAATAAGCTGGCCTTTGGAGCCTCTAATAGGCGCCCCGGAACACGTCCATCTGTGATAAGCGGTCACATAATGCTCCTTTCCTGATATCTGTACAGCATATCCTTCTGCTAAGGCAGTTCCCATAGCATTGGTTCCGATGCTCTTTTCATCCATGAATGCACCTGGTATCATCTTAAGCGAAAATGCCTCAGATAAAATATTTTCATCTCCTATAATGTTCAAGATACAGCCTTCTGCATCTGTAAGCATGGCAAAAAAACCTGATCCTTTTACAAAATTATATAGCTGATCCATATACGGCCCCGCTGTCAAAATCAGATTCTTATTATCTTCCAATCTTTTTTGCAGCTCCTGGTCGGTAATGATTTTATCACTATATATTCTATCAAAAGGAACACCCATCTCTTTACATCGTTTATGTGAGTATTCTACATATGATGTGGTCATCCGTATTCCCTGCTTTCTATCTTTCTCTAATTTTAAAATATCACAATATTGCAATAATTTCAATTATTGCTAGTCGTTAACACTATAAATTAAATAATTCTTGCTTAATATTTTCTTGAAAATTACCCGGCAAAGGCATCACTGAAAAAATAAATATAGCATAGATATTTTGTCTTTTCAAAATAAAAAGAAGATCTTTCTATAATGAAAAATCTTCTTTATTATAAATTCTTGATTCTAAAGTCAGCCCACATTCTCTTTCCTAATAATTTTTATCAGCGTAACCAACCCAGCCGCCTTCTTTAACAAGCGTCTTATCAAATCCGCCAACAGTAAAAAATATTTCTTCTGATTGATCTGGTGCTGTTATAACAACCCTATTATTATCAACATCAATTTCTATAGAAGTATCTTTATCTGAAAAATTATCAAATATATATTCAATTTTTTCTTTTGGTAATTCTATTGCAAACATACCGCAATTGTACATGTTCTGTCTGAATATTCTTGCAAAATTTTCAGCTATAACAACATTGATTCCGTTGACTTCCAAAGCCCATGGAGCATGCTCTCTAGAAGATCCGCAACCAAAATTTTCTCTTGTTACAATTACTGCTTTATTTTTAATATCTTCTACATTATTAAAACCTTCAAGCTTTAAATCTTCTAATAAATATGGTTTTAATGCTTCTTTAGTAATTTCAGTTAAATATTTTGCAGGAATGATTTCATCTGTATTGATATCACTTCTATTTAAAAATAAAACTTTTCCACTAAATTTTTTCATTTTGGTCCTCCTCTACTTATTATTTGTATAACTCTGAATTAGTAATTTCACCTTCAATTGCTGTAGCTGCAGCAGTTGCAGGGCTCATAAGATGAACTGTGCCGCCTTTACCCATTCTACCATTGAAATTACGATTTGTCGTAGATGCACAAACTTCTCCATGGGCAAGTACACCATTGCTCATTCCCAAACAAGCGCCACAGGTTGGGTTCGTAACACAGAAACCAGAGTCTTGGAAAATCTGTATAATGCCTTCTTTTAATGCCATAGAATATACATCAGGTGTTGCAGGGCTTACTATTCCACGAACATCATCGCTGATTTTTTTGCCTTTAAGAATACTTGCTGCAATTCTCAAATCTTCTATACGACCATTTGTACAGCTTCCAATATAAATCTGATCAACTTTTGTACCTGACATCTCTTTGACTGATTTAACTTGATCCGGTTTGAATCCAAAAGTTACCATTGGCTCCAAATCCGTAACATCATACTCATATACGTTGGCATAAGAAGCGTCTTCATCCGAAATCCATTTTGAGTACTCAGCTAATGCTGCTTCTTTAGAAGAAAATTCATCTTTGATGAAATCCCATAAATATTCAACTGTCGTCATATCAGGGTAGCATATTCCACTTGTCCCACCAGCTTCAATTGCCATGTTACATAATGTCATACGTGATTCCATTGACATAGCTTCCACAATTGGTCCTGTAAATTCTATAACCTTATTGGTTGCTCCGTTTACAGTTAACGCTTTAATAATGAAAAGAATCACATCTTTTGCATATACGCCAGGTTTCAATTCCCCATTAAGTATTATTTTAATTGTTTCGGGAAAATGAAAAGAACAAACACCTTTTAATATTCCTACCTCAAGGTCTGTGGTTCCAATTCCTGCTGCAAAAGCTCCAAATGCTCCATGAGTACATGTGTGTGAATCCCCCATAATAATTGTGTATCCGGGTCTTACAAATCCCTTTTCTGGGAAAATTGCATGACATACTCCATTTCTTCCAATGTCAAAAAAGTCTTTAATTTTGTGTCTTTTCGCCCAGTCACGTAATATTTTGCCTTGTTCGGCAGTTTTTGAGTCTTTAGCAGGTGTCACATGGTCAATAACAACCTTAATTTTCGCAGCATCAAAAACTCTATCCATCCCTCTTTCCATAAGATCTGTAATCGCAATAGGTGTAGTAATTTCATGGCAAAACACCCTATCCAATTTCAAAACATGTGTATCAGGAAACGGCATATCTACTCTATGAGAATCAAATATTTTCTCAGCTAATGTTTTACCCATTTTATTCCCCTACTTTCTTTTTTATTTTTGGGTTGTGTTCCTATACAAGATATCCGCTGTATAGTAATATATTTTTCATGTATTTGTAAATATTATATATTGATGTATGATATAATTCAAATGCCTAGTATTTATATCTGTCATATCTGGAGGTTATATATGAATATTGATATGGAGCTCTACAAAGTTTTTTATACCGTAGCAAACTGCAAAAATATATCAAAAGCAGCAGAAAAATTGTTTATCAGTCAACCGGCAATAAGCAAGTCCATCAAAAAACTTGAAGAAGCACTTGGCATTCCACTATTTGTTCGAAATTCAAGGGGTGTAAAACTGACTAATGAAGGAAGTATTTTTTTTGATTATGTTGAAAAAGCAATGACCGAACTATCACTTGGAGTAACTATCCTTGATAAAATAAAAACCAATGAGTATGGCTCATTAAAAATGAGCGTCAGCACTACTCTTTGCAAGCATCTTTTGCTGCCTCACCTTAAAACATATATTCATTTAAATCCTAATGTTAAGATTCAGATATTTAACAGATCTACTTTTGAAACTTTAAAGCTTGTTGATGAAGGTATTATCGATTTTGGACTTGTCAGTCAGCCCTTTGATAACCAAAATTACGAATTCATAAAACTCATGGATATTCACGATGTCTTCATTGCTTGTAACAGTTATATTGAAAGTCATGATATTATGAATTCTGATAACTTTTTTACAGATCATACGATTATGCTTTTGGAAGAAGATAATATAACCAGAAAATACATTAATAAATATTTGATATTAAATAATATTACTGCGAAACCTGAAATTGAAACCGGTAATATGGATATATTAATAGAATTCGCTAAATTAGGTCTTGGTATTACTGTCCTAATTAAAGAATTTATTCAAGAAGACCTGACTTCAGGCAATCTTTCAGAGCTTCCAGTTACACCGCCTATACCTCCAAGAGCAGTAGGAATCGTCTATCATAAGAATTTCCCTCTGTCTTTGGCTTCAAAAAAGTTTATTAATCATCTAACAAATCAATATTAAAACAGCTTAAACAATATTCATCCTATACTGCTTAAGCTGTCGATTATTGTTTATTTATATTTCTAAATTTCATTCATAATGAGCTGTCCCATTTCTTTAGTACCTACCAGCTTCATACCTTCACTCATAATATCTCCGGTTCGATATCCTTTGTCTAGAACGCTTTTAACTGCTTTTTCAATGATATCTGCTTCTTCAGAGCAGTTCAATGTATATCTAAGCATCATTGCAGCAGATAGAATGGTTGCCATAGGGTTGGCTTTGTCTTGTCCTGCAATATCCGGCGCACTACCGTGTACAGGTTCATACATTCCAAAATTACCTTCTCCAAGACTTGCTGAAGGTAACATTCCGATAGATCCTGTAATCATGCTGGCTTCATCTGAAAGGATATCCCCAAACATGTTACCTGTAACGATAACATCAAACTGCTTAGGGTTTCTTACAAGCTGCATAGCGGCATTATCCACATACATATGGTTCACTTCTACCTCAGGGTATTCTTTCGCTACTTCTTCAACTACTTTTCTCCATAATCTTGAGCTTTCCAAAATATTTGCTTTATCAACGCTCATTAATTTTTTATCTCTTTTCAGAGCCATTTCAAAGGCTATTTTGGCAATCCTTTTTACTTCGCCTTCAGAATAGATTTTTACATCGTATGCGCCTTTGCCGAATTCGGTATCTTTAAATCCTTTTTCTCCAAAATAGATACCGCCTGTCAATTCTCTTACGACACATATATCTAATCCGTCACCGATAATTTCCGGCTTTAAAGGGCAAGCCTCTTTTAACGCTTCAAATAAGATGGCCGGTCTAAGGTTTGCAAATAATCCTAACCCTTTTCTAAGCCCTAACAACGCTTGCTCAGGTCTTTTTTCACCCGGCAGGTTATCCCATTTAGGGCCGCCAACTGCACCTAATAACACCGCATCACTGTTTTTACATGTTTCCAGTGTCACTGAGGGAAGGGCTTCTCCTGTTTCGTCTAAAGCACACCCTCCTGCTAATAACTTTTCATAGTTAAAAGTATGTCCATATTTTTCTCCTATTTTATCTAGTACGTTTATTGCTTCTTCGATAACATCAGGTCCAATGCCATCACCTGGTATTAGGGCAATTTTAAATTCCATTTTAGTTTTCCTTTCTTTTGTAATATAATCTCCTATTCATTGTTTTCTAAATAATTCACAAGTCCATCGTGGTTTGTAAATATTATATATGGATGTATAATATAATTCAAATTCCTAGTATTTATAGCTGTCATATCTGGAAGTTATATATGAATTTGTTTTTTTCCATATCTTTTATCAGCTTATATTCTATAGAATCTACTAAAGCTATTTTACTCGCTTCAATGATATTACTGGATACGCCTACTGTGGTCCACCTGTTTTTTCCATCTGAAGATTCAATTAATACTCTTACTTTTGAAGCGGTTGCGCTGCTTTCATCCAATACACGTACTTTATAGTCTGTTAAGTACATCTCTTTTAAGCTGGGATAGAATACTTCTAACGCCTTACGTATGGCTTTATCCAATGCGTTGACAGGGCCATTCCCTTCCGTAGCTGTCATTTCTTCTTTTCCATCTACGCTTATTTTTATCATAGCCGATGCACTGCTTTGTTTATCTATTACGGGTTCTTCTTCAATAATTCTATAGTATTTAAGGTTAAATAGTGGTTTGTATTTTCCTAAATGCTTGCGAATTACCATTTCAAAAGAGCTTTCTGCGCCTTCAAATTGATAGCCTTCATGCTCTAACTCTTTTAATAGATCCACCAATTCTTCAGTTTCTTTAGAGCTTTTGGTTATGGACGGTTCAACTTTTTGAATCTTTTTAATGATGGTATTCTTTCCTGAAACCTCCGACATCAAAAAAGTTCTATAGTTACCAACACACTCAGGTGATATATGCTCAAAAGAATGGCTGGCTTTTGTAACACCATCAATATGCATACCACCTTTATGAGCAAAAGCATTTTGCCCCACATAAGGCATGTTGGAGTCCAGGTTAATATTGGTAACTTCTGCAATATATTTTGAACAATCCGTCAGCTTTTGCAAACTTTCTTCACTTATACACTGGCAGCCTTTCTTCATCTGTAAATTTGGTATTATGGTTGAAAGGTTCGCATTCCCGCACCGCTCTCCAAATCCCAGGAAAGTTCCTTGAACTTGGATAACGCCTGCATTGACTGCCATTATAGAGTTTGCAACGGCCATTCCGCAGTCATTGTGACAGTGAATACCCACTTCTACATCAAACATTTCTACAACTTCTTTTGTTATTCGGTATACTTCTTCCGGGAAAGTCCCGCCATTGGTATCACATAATACCAGACTGTCAACACCGCCCTCTACCGCTGCTTTGAGCGACTCAATGGCATATCCTTTATTAAACTTGTAACCATCAAAGAAATGTTCGGCATCAAACATAACCTCTTTATTCTGTTTTTTGAAAAAACCAATGGTATCTTTAATCATATTTAAATTTTCTTCCAGTGTCGTTTTAATGACATCCGTTACATGAAAATCCCATGATTTACCGAATATTGCAATGGCAGGTGTGTATGCTTTCAGCAAGCTTTGTACATTACTATCTTCTTCAACAGAAATATTTTTTCTTCGTGTACTCCCAAAAGCAGTAAGTCTTACATGCTTGAAGGAAAATGCTTTTACTCGATTGAAGAATTCCATATCTTTTGAATTAGAACCGGGATTACCGGCTTCAACGTAGTGAATTCCTAAATCATCAAGTGATTGGACTATTTTAATCTTATCTTCTACTGAAAAGGATATCCCTTTTGCTTGAGCTCCGTCTCTTAAGGATGAATCGAAAATTTTAATCCTCTGTAACATAATATCCCTCCTACATATAGTCTCCATAAGTCAATACCTCTATCATATACTTTTTTTTGTATACAATATCTTTAAACTTTATAAATGTGCTTTATCTCCAATTGCTTGTCATTTTTATTTTTTTATATTAAAAAACCCGCCACTACAATTCATGTAGGGACGAGTATATGCCCGTGGTACCACCCTTTTTGCTGTATAAGAACAGCCTCTTCGTCAGATTCTATCAAACCTGTGGTCTTATAACGGAACCTACCGTTATCTCTTACTCTAGGCATTTCAGAGATAAAACTCCGGAGTGATGCTTATTTTTCTAAGGTATCAGCTCACAGCATCCACTGACTCTCTTTGACCTTAATATGAAAAAATAAAACTCTCCATCATAGCATTTACATATTAAATAAATTGTATGTATTATAGCAAATATTTATGAATTCGTCAAATCTTTTTAAAAAATAAAAACAAGCCCCGTTTCAATAAAAACTTGACTTGTTTCTTTATAGATATTCGTCATTGCCTCTTTAATTGCGCTTATTACAGCTTTAGTAAGATAATGAAACCCCTTCAAATCTTTTTTGTCATTAAATCCTTCTTACATAGAGTCTTCATAAATCATTTTATTAACAGCATTGATGAAGGCATGAATACTTGCCTCTACAACATCTGTACTAAGTCCTCTACCCGGATGAATTTTTCCATTTCCATTACTCAACTTAACCAATGCATCTCCTAGAGCGTCTTCCCCCTCTGTTACGGATTGAAGATGATAATCTTCCAATTTAAGTTTCATACCAACAATTTTTTCAATGGCTTTAAAAGCAGCATCTATAGGTCCATCCCCAATAGCAACTTCTTCTATGTCGTTACCGTCTTTATTCAAAATAACCGATGCAGTTGAAGTTATCGTATTGCCGCTGTTGATAACAAATCTTGTCAATGAATAAGCCTTTGGAACCTGAACAGATTCTTTGGCAATGATTGCGTCAATATCTCTATCGTATACTTCCTTTTTCTTATCTGCAATATTTTTAAACTTAATAAATGCTTTATCTAATTCTTCTTTTGTTAAGTTATAACCCAATTCCTTTATTCTGTCTTCAAAAGCATGCCGTCCGGAGTGTTTTCCTAAGACCATAGAGTTTTTATTTAAGCCAATAGATTGTGGTGTCATAATCTCATAAGTTTCTTTATTATTCATAACACCATGCTGGTGAATCCCTGATTCATGAGCAAATGCATTTTTTCCTACAATTGCTTTGTTTGGCTGTACGTTAACACCGGTGATTCTACTTAAAAGTGAAGAGGTGCGCATGATTTCAGTCGTCTTGATATTTGAATTCATTTTATAAATATCTTTTCTGGTATCCATAACCATGACCAACTCTTCTAACGCAGCATTACCTGCTCTCTCACCAATACCATTAATCGTACATTCAAATTGTGTTGCACCCGCTTTAGCTGCCGCAAGTGTATTGGCAACAGCAAGACCTAGGTCATTGTGACAATGCACTGAAATATTAATTTTATCCATACTTGGTGTATTTTCTCTTATGGTTGTAATAAATTCATAAAATTCATTTGGTGTCACATACCCCACTGTATCCGGAATATTTATGGTTGTAGCACCTGCCTGAATAACACCTTCAAACAATTCTGCCAAAAAATATGGGTCACTACGGGTTGCATCTTCAGCAGAAAATTCAATATCCGAGCAGTACTTTTTAGCATGTGCCACCATATCAATGGCTCTTTGCTTTACTTGATCAGGCTCCATTTTTAATTTATATTTCATGTGAATATCTGATGTTGCAATAAAAGTATGAATACGTGGATTTTCTGCATTTTTAATAGCTTCCCATGCTCTATCAATGTCACCCGTTAATGTTCTGGCAAGGCTGGCTATTGTACACCCTCTAATGGAATCTGCCACTTCCTTTACAGAAGAAAAGTCTCCGGGTGATGCTGCTGCAAATCCAGCTTCAATAATATCAACATTTAATCGTTCTAATTGCTTTGCCATTTCTAATTTTTCTTTAATATTCATGCTGCATCCAGGTGATTGTTCTCCATCTCTTAAAGTTGTATCGAATATCATTATTTTTTTAGTCATTTTTATGATCCTCCTAATTTCTATTTTTATATTTCATTTTTGTTATTCTTTAGTAGTTTGCTATTCTTTAGCAAATTGTACTGCTTAACAAAATTATTATTGAGCAATATCTTTCTTTTATCCTAAGAATATATTCCCCCCTCTTAATTCCGTTTAAAATCTTAATTAAGCGTAATAAAAAACTCGTCACTACAATAAATGTAGGGACGAGTAAAATTTCCCGTGGTACCACCCTTTTTGCTGTATATCAATACAGCCACTTAATCAGATTCTATCAAATCTGTGGTCTTATAACGGGACCTACCGTTATCTCTTAGTCGATTTTTCGGAGATAATACTCAAGAGCGAGGCTTACTCTTTTAAGGTATCAGTTCCCAGCAACCACTGACTCTCTTAAACCTATTATTAAAAAGAAGTAATAACTCTGTCAATGTATTTATTTATTAAAAATATTTGAAATGATTATAGCAAATGAAATATCTTAAGTCAATTGTTTTTTCAAAAATTTATTTTAATTTAACAAATATTAGTTTTTTTATTCATCTATGGATGCATCTTTTGGTGTTACTTTTCTTATCCGTTTTTCAAGTTTGTTTCGACTCAACCACACATGCTTTCCACATTGTATGCAGATGATTCTAAAATCCATTCCCGTTCTGGCAATTTCAAATTTGTTGTTGCCGCAAGGGTGTTGTTTTTTTAATTCTACTATATCACCAATATTTAATTCCATTGGCATATTAACTCATCCTTTCCTTAGTCCTGAATATTCACGATAAACTACAAAAATCAGGGCTTAATTAAGAAGATACCCTTTTATGATAGAAAGTATGATATTGTTATCATATAAATATCCTGAGACTACTGAAGAATCCAGTCCATCCACTATAAATTGATTATGTGTCATACCGATTATTGGAATTAAAAGTGCTAACAAAACACATACAATGATTCCGCCTTTAAAAAAACCAAATGTTAGACCACCTAGACGATTCAACTGGTTAAGAAAAGGAAGTTTCATAAATTTATCCAATATCAATGCAATAATGAATAACAATACTTTTACAATAAAAAATATCAGAATGATACTACTGATGTCAATCATTAATTTTGCAACCATATCTCCTACTGTATTATCGGTATATGTATGGGTTGCTATCATATCATTGAGTATGATAGGCAATTTAATAGATGATAAATCTAATGCGCTATTGGCAACATCCGCACTGATGGTTGAAGAAGTTTGGCGATTAACTGCTTCGTTAATTCTAGCATATAATGTTGTATTCGCTATGATATAATCAGCTGCCACAGGGTAAAATTTCATAGATAATATTCCTGCTACAATCCAGCTTCCTACACTAACAATTGAAATAACAAGTCCTTTTACGTATCCTTCTATACATGTAATGATAATAATTGCTGCAACAGCAATATCCATCCAGTTCATGATGTCCTCCCCTTAAAAATTATTCAATAAGGCTTAATCCCTCATTTCTTAATTTCTCTTCTTGTCTGGATAACCCTTCTATCAAATTCGTAATATGCTCTGATAGTTCAACTCCCAGTTCTTCTGCTCCTTTTGCTACTATGTCTCTGCTGACAGCTCTTGCAAAAGCTTTATCTTTCAACTTCTTTTTTACCGATTTTACTTTCATATCCTCAAAGCCTTTGGGGGAACGTACTAATGCACAGGCTACAATAAAGCTGCACAACTCATCAACTGCATATAAGGCTTTGGCCTCAAGTGAATCTCTGGATACTTTCATTTGATCTGAATGCCCTAAAATTGCTTTTATAAAATCTGTATCGTAGCCTCGCTCTTCCAGAAAAGATGGTGCTTTGGCAGGATGCTCATCAGGATATTTCTCAAAATCAATATCATGTAAAAGGCCAATCGCTGCCCATCTATCTTTATCCTGATTGAAAATTCCTGCATATGTTATCATTCCGGCTTCAACAGCAAGGCTATGCTTAATTAATCTTGGTGAACTAATTTCTTCTTTTAGTATATGAAACGCTTTATCTCTTTGGTTCATCATCACACCTCACAAAAAAATTGTCATTTTTAATAACAATAACACTATTCGTTATTGTTGACATTTATCCTCTTTTTATTTTCTTATTTCCTTTAAATTCTATAGGTCTTAACGTGGTATAGAACTTTATTCTGATACAATCCTTTGCCAATTATTTATTTTTCATACATTGTCTAAGAATGTTTTTTTGTATCATTCATATATTTATAATAATAATCTATTCATTACCTTTGGGAGGTTTTTTATGAGTTATATAAAATATTCACGATCT
The DNA here is from genome assembly GCA_028279945.1 of Clostridia bacterium. Taxonomy (GTDB): domain Bacteria; phylum Bacillota; class Clostridia; order Peptostreptococcales; family JAAYPU01; genus JAKSCF01. The sequence goes on along the minus strand of JANQMT010000050.1, from coordinate 24,821 downwards.
TTTATCATACTTGAAGATAAAGAAAGTCAATTCAGAAATACAGATCAAAATGTAAAAGGTCATGTTAAAATCGAATTTCGAAACAATCGCGGTACAATCAGGTGTATCGCACAAAACCTCAAATATTATGAGGATGCACGATATTTATACAAACTCTATTTGTTTGGTAAGAAAGATGATAATACTATTGTTGCCAATGCCGGTACGCTCTATATTGATCGAAATGGAAAAGGAGAGCAAATTTTTAGATTCAATGCCCTAAACGTCGATGGAGAAAATAATGAATTGTTTGATTTTAGCATCATTGCTATCGTTGCGCAGCCAAACAAGGATATCTTAGATGATGATTCCTTATATCCGGTTTTAACAGGCTATATGAATAAGAATGTGTCTGAATCTGCAGATAGAATCATTAATACGCCTGATCCGGAAGCACCTCAAGAAGTTTCCCAACAAGTATCTCAGGAAGAGCAAGTCATAAAAATTGCTTCAGAAAGCATATCAGAGCCCTCGGAAATGGAAGTCAATCAAGATACACCTGAGGTTTTAGAAAATGAGCCTATTGATGAAGTTATATCTGATACCAATGAAGAGCTCACCCTTGAAGAAGATCAAACTAAAAATGATACAAAGATAGAAATGGATTCTGAACCCAAACAAGCTGCTGCAGCATGGCAAACACCACCTGTAGATATTGGTACAAAACCTTCTCCGGATTTAAATGCTGTCCAGCAAACACCTAATGTTAGAGCAGCAAGCAATGAACCATCAAATGTCAAAGCTGCCGGCAATGAATCATCCAGTGTTAAAGCTTCAAACAATGAAGCACCCAGTGTTAAAGCTGCAAGCGATGAATCTTTGAATGTTAAAGCAGAAAGCGATGAATCACTTTCCAGTAACTCTATTGATACACCTAAGATTTCTAGAAAACCTTATGATGTTCACAATTATTTTACCAATTATGTGCGTGCTGTCAGCACTAATTTAGAAAATGTTTTGCCATTCTATAATCAGTCAGAACCATTTGATGTGGATAAGATAGGTTGTCAATGGTGGAAAATCATGAATTTGATGAGTATTCCATTTGTAAATACTTCTTATCTACAAAGTTATCCGGAGTATATAAGACCATACAGTATGTATAATCAAAATCTAAAAGAAGCATCCAGCAGCTGTCATGATTTGATATATAAGTATCAGCATTATATCTTTGGAATCGAAAAGGATGAGAATAATAATACACTCTATTATTATTACGGTATTCCCGGAAGATATATGAAAGATGAACAGCCTGACAGCGGTAAGTCTGGTTTTGAATACTGGCAGCCTCTTCAAGGTACTAAAAAGAGAAAAGGTGACTATGGTTATTGGATTATTGCCGTAAATGCAAAAACAGGCCAATTAGAGATTCCTTTTGAATAATAAAAAATGGATATTTATAAACACACCTGTTCATATAGCTAGCATACCAGCTGGCTTGCATCTTGTATAGGAACAGGTGTGTTTATTTTATGCTGTTATTAGACAAGGCCGCAAAATCTTGTAGGGACAAGGTTTCTGCCCGTCTTAAAGGGTCGATATCAGATTGTATCAAAATTTTCTCAATTTCTTCTTTGGGTTGATTTAAAAAATGGCTTAATGCATTGAGTAGTGTTTTTCTTCTTTGACTAAATCCAGCTTTTACCATTCTAAAAAATACTTTCTCATCATCAACTTTTACCGATGGTATTTCTCTTACGTCTAATCGGATAACAGAAGAGTCTACATTAGGCTTAGGGATAAAAACATTTCGTGGAACTTGTGCAATAAATGTCACATCACAATAATATTGAACTGCAACCGATAATGCCCCATAATCTTTCCCCCCAGGACCTGCTTTTAATCGGTCTGCTACCTCTTTTTGAACCATAATGGTAATACTTTTAACAGACACTTTTTCTTCAAGAATTTTCATGATAATTGGCGTAGTAATGTAATAAGGTAAATTGCCGATAATTTTTGCACTCTGATATTTTTCTTCATTTGAAATCATTTCATTAATATTCGTATTAAGAATATCTTCATTAATTGTTTCAACATTATTAAATTCCGCTAAATTTTCGTCTAAAATTGGTACTAATTTTTTATCGATTTCTACTGCCTTTACTTTTCCGGCTCGTTTTGCTAATTCTGCTGTCAAAGTACCTATTCCGGGCCCTATTTCTAAAACTAAATCATTGTCTTTAATATCCACTGCGTCTACAATTTTATGAATGATATTCTCATCTATTAAAAAGTTTTGTCCATACTTTTTTGAAGTTTTAAAATGATGCTTATTCATAATCTTATTAACAGTCGCTGGGGAATATAGCTTGTCCATTATTATTCCTCACTTTTTATAACCGTGTTAACAGCTTCTTCAAATTCTTCTCTGGTAATATTATAATTATTTAACCTTTTAAGAAAAGTATGTGCATTCCCATACCCAATGCCTAATATATCCCCTACTTTTTGTCTATAATAAGATGCCTGATGATTACCCGATAGTAAGTATCTGTTTAAGTCTTCCGGGAGAAATTCTTTTCTTTCGCCGCTAACTTCAGCTTTTACTTTATTTAATGCTTCAATAATATCCTTCGGCAAAGCATTTTCAATCCCAATATTTCCTTTTTTTTCAGCCTTATTTTGTGTTAAATATGCATGCTTTGCATCCGGAAAACCATCAGATAACTTTTTTCTTATAACCTCTCCAGAATAATCAGGATCAGTAAAAATAATAATGCCTTTATTTTGATATGCTGTTTCTATTCTTTTATATGTATTGCTGCTTATTCCAAAGCCGTGGGTGATAATGACCTCTGCGTCAACCGCTTTTTTTACAGCTGCCTCATCATCCCGCCCCTCAACAATAATAACTTCTTTTATCAAATGGAACTCTCCAATCTTGAAGCCCTAGCAGTAATCTCTGATTACGTAGCAGGTCTCATACAGAAATTCTAAAATCTATGATTTAATAGAATTTTTCAGTTGAAGCCCTAACACGGAATTTTAATTCCGATGTAGGCCTCATACAGAAATTCTAAAATCTATGATTTTAATAGAATTTTTCAGTTGAAGCCCTAGCACGAATACTCATTCATTTATCTCTTCGTTCTCCAACTCTTCTTCATCATCACTTTCCAAAAAAGGTTCTTGTGGCACATACAATATTTCATTTGGCATTATCATTCTTAGTGATTGTCTGGCCATTTTTTCAATATAATCTGCGCTATTGACTTGTTCAAGCTGTTTCTCATATATACTTTTTTGTTGTTCCAGTTCTGCCTTCTTTAGATTTATTTGTTTTTCCTGCTTTTTCAAAGAATAAATTTGAAAACCTTGATAGGAAAAAAAACATATAAGATAAATAACAAGTATACTAAGAAACAAATGTTTTTTCTTGATACTCTTCTTATTTTTTTTATTTTTTTTTGGTTTAAATTTATATATGTTTCCTTTATTTCCCATACTCCAATCGCCCCTTAAAAGCCATTTCAAGTATCCTTATTATATCATATTTCTTCTTTCTTATTTTTCATTTTGATGATATTTCTTATTGGAAAAATTAGAATGTTTTTTAACCTCTTTAAAAAAGCGAATAGGCATCCGGCTATTGTTATCATTGTAGTCTGTATCATTTTGCTTAATATCCATTTATATATACTACAGCCCGCTATAAATGCAACTGCCATATAACCTTTTATCTGACCTAAGCTGCTATAATAAAGTAAATAAATGACCATAGAAGTGGTCATAATCCAGTATAATATATCTTGAAATGTTAAAAAGAATGTTTGAGGCTTAAATTTGTTTTGATAAAGCTTTAATACGTCATAAACAAAAGCAGCAACTATGCCGCCATACAATAATACCATAAATTCAAAAAATTGTTGAGAAACAAATGTACTCATTTTCTCTCACCTTAATTATTTCAGAACTTTTCCTAAAAAACCTTTCCCTTTTGAGCCTTCTTTTTCTATATAATTAATTGAGTTTATAGTGCCGTTAATAATGACTTTCCCATCTTCCAAATCCAGTTTTTGAATTTGCAGCTTTGCACCCTTAATAATAATATTACCTTTTGGTGTCAATACTTGAATCATTTCGTCATCAAAGCTATCTACATCCTGAACCTCTGTGATACTTATTTTTTGTCTGTTTTCCAAAAATATATTTTGGTTACTGGTCTTAAATGTTTTTTGGTCCTCCATATTAACCTCCTTATTACCAATTGCCATACAATATTTTAAATTTTTCTATACTGTACCTAATAATATGTATGTTGTATTTTGGAAAAATATGAATGACATATGTAAGTTATATTATTACCGTTTTCTTTTCCTAATTTTCGATAATTTATTACATTTTATATATATTTCTGACACCTTTTTTACGCTGTCGAATACTATATTATTGAGAAAAGGAGGCTATTGTGTGAAAAAAGAAACGAACAATAATTGCACAAATGTTTCAGTTCAAACCCATGTTCATGAGTTTGAAGGTAGTATTATGATTGGCAATCCTCCTGATAGTCCCCAATTGGCACATAACCATAGATTTACAGGAATAACTGGCCCTGAGATTCCTGAAGGTATAAGTCATGTTCACGTATTTAAAGTAGATACAGACTTTTTCTTTAATCACTTTCATCAAGTCGAAGGTGTAACAGGTCCAGCTATGCTTATAAGAGATCAAGATGGCAGACCAATAGGTCATGTTCATGGAGCCTCTGGTACATCATCATGTGTATTCTTCCATGATCATGATTTTAGATTCGCAACATTAATCCAAAATCCCATTGGACCAATACCTCTCCAAAAAGCAAATGAATAAATAGTTTAGAGACAGTGGTTGGGTGTATAACATACGCACTAACTATATAACAAAGATAAACTATTACCCATATATTTTTTCAAAAACCTCTCAGCTAAAAGGAAACTTTTTTTACTGAGAGGTTTTGCAGTTTTTATACTTTTTTAATATATAGCAATATGTTTTTGCTCATAACGAAAAGCCTGCACTTTTTCTGTACAGACTTTAGGTTAAGAGTATTGAATTTATAATGTCTCTTAGTCTTTTAAAAGGTTAGTAACATAAATTAAATCTAGTTTACTCACTACACCATCATTATTAGAATCTGGATAATAATTACCCCATGAAGTTTGTGGTGTACCTAAGAATTTGTTTGTTAAGGCTAGATCTGCAAGTGAAATTATTCCATCTTGGTTTACATCCCCTTGAAGGGACCAAAAAGTAAATACTAGCCCATTTAAAATAGGCGTTAATTCATTTCCACTACCATCTGCCACTAGCCCTGTTGATAGGTTTATAGCACTTGTACCATAAAAATTTTTTGCTCTAAACTTTAGTTCAACTAATTGTTTTTGTCCATTTATTGCATATGGGCTATTATTGCCAGATACAATCAGTCTTATGGCTCCTTCTGTTCTTATTGCCCCTTCCGTTCTTATAGCACTTTCTGTTCTTACTCTTTCGTAGTATATATCGGTATTATTTGTATCTACAACTTTACTCTCAATGAATTCGACAAAATTTGTATCATATGTAACTGTAAAATCCTCAGCATAAATATCATTAGCTCCATTAATGTCTACATATACATTAAATGTCTCATTCGCATATACTACATTAGATTCACAATTTATATCTAGTGATAATTCACTTTCATTTACTCGCCCATACAAGCAAAGCTCTCTCAGCTCCGGCACGTAAAAGCTATGTGAATTGATAAGTTTAACCTTTCTAATTCCCTTTAGTCCTAGCTGGTATTCTTTATAGTATTCTACACTTTGAGTGATTGTATGAATTAATACATCTGAGGAATCGTAGAATTCTAACGTTATTGGACTATTAATCAACGAATATTTAATTTCAAAAGAGTCAATATCACAATTACCTCCTAAATCATAAATCAAGTATCCATCAGGATTTATTCTTACAGAAGTATTATCGTTATTATCAAATATGTAGCTAAACTCTCCTCCCCAAATTCCATAAGAATTCTGGGGAAACAATCCATCAATTAAATTAGTTTTTTCTTCTCCATAAGTAATTGTAAAAGACATAATTAAAATAACAGCTACCATTATAAATATTTTAAATCTCAAATCCCTTTCCTCCTTTGATTATGTATATTCTCATTATCTTTACTAGAATTTACGATATAATTATATTTTCTTTAGTAATAATTGTCAATTATTATCATTATTTTTATCATTTTGTTTTTTTATGCTATTTATCTAATTAGATTAATTATAGAAATAAAATAGTAATAAAGAAAAAAACTTTTCTCTCTTGTATATTTTGACATAAAAAAAAGAAAACCCTTTTTGCATTAAGGATTTTCTAGGACTTTTTACAATCAGTCAATATATTCAAAAAACTAGCTGATTATCAGCAGTCTGAAAGTATGTTTATAAACATATTATTTTAACTATAAATTACATATAAACATCTTTGCTTACTTGAATTTTAGGATTTTGAGCTAGCAGTGCATCTATAAAACCTCTTTTATTCTTAGGAGATACAACAATTCTTTTATTGCCAACTCTCAGCAAAATAGCATTTGTAAAAGAAAACGACGGTGAAAAAAGAATATTTCTGGTTTTCTCAATACTGGAAATGTATTGAATCGGTACTTTATTTCTAAAGGGGCCTGACCAAGTCACCAGTAACCCATCTAAAACCAAGTAGTTGGTTTTAAACCATATCCACCCAATAAAAAACAGAATAAATCCCATCATTCCTTTTATGCTGTTTGGTGCTCCTCCCACATAGCTATTATAAAATGCCATACCTATGGTAAGCCAAACAAGGACTGTAATCCACCAATCATGCTTACAAGGAAAAAGTTCTTTGTTTAAATGCTTATTTTTAAACAGCATATTAACAGCTCCTTATCTACTAAATTAGGTGATATGAGATATAACAATATGTCTCATACCACCTATTTTACGTTACTTAATCCTATCATAAATTGTCAGAATTATCAATGTCATTGTCTACTATTGGTAGTGTAATAGTAGCTGTTGTCCCTTTCCCTTCTTGACTTTCAATGGTTATATCGCCGCCATGCTCTTGAATAATTTGTTTCGCTATAGATAGTCCAAGACCTGTTCCGCCTAAAACCCGTGATCTGGCTTTGTCCACACGATAAAACCTTTCAAACAACCTAGGTATGTCTTCTTCCGGAATACCTATTCCGTTATCTCGAATAACAATATGTGCTTCGTTTTCTTTTCTCACTGTATCAATATCTATTCTTCCGCCTTCTTGTGTATACTTAATGGCATTACTCAATATGTTTAGAATTACCTGATCGATTCTATCTTTGTCAACATAAACAGGAATATATTCATTTTCTTTATACAGCTTATTTAAATATTGATTTTTGTTTTTTACATTGATTTGAATTTTAAGAACAGCTGTTTTAACAATATCCAATAAGTTATTGTTAGTTTTGTTCCACTTTTCTCTTTTGTAATCTAAACGTGACAACTGAAGTAAATCTTTAACCAACCGTCCCATTCTATCAGATTCACTGTCGACAACCGTTAAAAATTGTATGGCCATTTCCTTATCTTCAATTGCGCCATCCAGTAAAGTTTCTGTATAGCTTTTTATACTGGTTAACGGTGTTTTAAGCTCATGGGAAACATTGGCAACAAATTCCCTCTGCATGTTTTCGAATTTTTGACGTTTCGTTATGTCCTGTATCACCATAACAATACCTATATTGTTAGCATTTTCGTCTTTAAAAGGTGCATATCGGGCTAAAAAAACCGATTTGCCATATTCAAAATTTTCTCTGCCTTCCCATACTTCCATGTTGTTTTTTATATATTCTAATGTTAATTTCTCACTGTATCGTTTAATAATTTCATCATATGTTTTACAACTGATATCATAGTCACTGATTTTAAGCATTTGAATAGCTGCAGGGTTGGTATGAATAATATTACCATTGGTCCCTACAGCAATTAACCCATCTGCCATATATTTAAGTATAGTTTCTAATTTACTTTTTTCATTATTGATTTGCAGTAGTGTGGAATCCAGTTTGATTCTTAAAAAATTAAACATCTCAGCCAGTCTGCCTATTTCGTCATCTGACTTGACACTAACGATTTGACTGAAATCTCCTTTTGCCATCCGTTCTGCTTTTTCTGTTACATCATTTATAGGCACTGTGATGCTTCTAGCTATAAAAAATCCCAATATAACTGTGATAAAAAGTGCTAGAACTATGGCTCTAATAAAAATCAATTTTGATCTTTCCATAGCATCATAAATACTGGATAAATCTGATCTCAAGTAAACAATGCCTTTTACCCTATTATCCTCTTTAATAGGATAAACCATATTCATTGTAGGTTTATCCTGTACTGTAATATGTTTTGATGTCTCAATCCCATTAAATCCTGCTGTTATCAAATCTGCATCTAAAACATCAATGGCATCTCTGTTTATGAGACTGCTTGATGATGCAATAATATTAAAGTAATCATCAATAACAAAAACTTCTTCCTCTATACCCTTTGTCCACGTTTCAGCATCACTTTGGATATCATTTTTACTTGCAACAATATCATCATATTTTTGAATGGATTCAGAAATATGGTTTGTATAGAGTCGTTCAAGATTTTGTTTTACGGTATCTAAGTGATATGCCTCCAGCTGCTGCAGAATAAAAACCCCGACAATAATCATTGCAATAAAAACTAAGAGGAAATATACAAAGATAATCTTCCATCGAATACTTTTCCACATGTTAATACCCAGCATCCTACGGCCTCCTAAAATAATATCCTATTCCTCTTTTTGTCATAATATATTGAGGCGCACTGGAATCATCCTCAATTTTTTCTCTTAGCCGTCGTATGGTTACATCAACGGTTCTGATATCTCCATAGTATTCGTATCCCCAAACTTCTTCAAGAAGCTTTTCTCTGGAAAAAACTTGACTTTCCTGTTCTGAAAGGTATTTTAATAATTCAAATTCTCGTAAGGTTAAATCAATGACTTGATTGTTTTTTAAAACCTCGTATTTGCTTAAATCCACAGTTAAAGCTCCAAAATCCAATATATTCTGTTCTTTACTATTATCTTGAATACTAGAGAAATCTGTTCTTCTTATATTGGCTTTTATACGCGCAATCAACTCTCTCATTCCAAAAGGTTTTGTTATATAGTCATCTGCTCCCAATTCCAGCCCCAGCACTTTATCAACTTCCTCTTCCTTGGCTGTCAGCATAAGGATAGGAACAGATGAAGTTTCTCTAATTTTTTTACAAATTTGAAAACCATCTACTTTTGGAAGCATTATATCTAAAAGAATAAGGTCAGGATCTATATCAAACACCTTTACAAGCGCTTCTTCTCCGTCAAAAGCTGTTTCTACGCCGTATCCTTCTTTTACTAAATTGTATTTTATTATATCTGAAATCGACTTTTCATCTTCTACTATCAATATTCTTTTTTGTTCCATTCTTTCAACTCCCTATAATAAAGATATGAAATAAAACTGTCTTCAGTATCTTTTAACGCTTTATCTAAATATTTACTGTGATTATTTGAAAATAAAATCGGCTCCTTTATTATTTCCTTCTTCTAAACATTCTAACATATAATTTAGGTATTCCAAATTGTTTTCTTCAATAGTATCTTTTATTAACATAAAAGAAGAATAGTATGCTTTAATCGTATCCAGTTCTGAAAAATTTTCTTCCAACTCATCTACGGTGTATAAATCATCAAATTGCCGGTGATCTCCTATAACGTAGCCCGTATACAAATACTCAGTATATAAAGCAATCCCTTCAAAAAACCACTGAGAATGATTCCCTTTTGTAATATCATCTACCATATAATGTGACATTTCGTGGATAATGGGACCTTGCTTTTCAAAAATCTCTGCTAAGTTTTCTGTTTCATTAATCCATACTTTTGGTGATAATATTTGAATGGTTTTTCCAGTATATACGCCCATAGGAACTTTGTCACTTTTTAGAAATACGGATTGACTCATTGCTTCTTTGTTAGAATGAATAATGATTGGGATCCTTTTTTCTGATGTGTAGTGATACATATCACTCAAAGACTTATAATATTTTTCTGCTATGCTTGCTACAAGCTCAGCTTCTTCTATATCTTCATATTTAATAGTAAAGTGTTCGGTATTCAAGCTTTTCATATCTCTTGATACATAAGAATAATAAACATTTTGAACAGCACTTTCTACGGAATAAAAAGAAATGTTTGCAGTAAAAAAAAGAAAAATCGCTATAACAGATAGTGCTGCTGCGAAAATAAAACTTTTCTTCATTGAAATACACTCCTTCTAGATTTTATATTATATTTAATTTTTAAAAAAACTTACTAATGCATTATATCATCAATCACCCTATTTTGTGTCTTACACTTTATGGAAAAATTGTTGCCCCTTAGGGGACATTTTATATAAGACTGCATTTTAGACCTTTACTTCAAATGTTCTAGAGGATTCTAATACAGTGTATGAGAAAAACCAACCTTTTAAAACCTGTATGCCTATAGGAATTCCTGTATTTCATATTCTACTTTTAACATTACTTATTACACCCGCATATTATAAAGTGAAAAAAATATGTGGAGTGGTTTTAATGAATATAAAAAAAATTCGATCAAAATATATTCATCCAATGGTTGCCGCACGTATTGAATCAGGTACTAAAAAAACTCTTCCCGTTATAATCTATTCCCACAAAACTATTGAGGCTATAAAGGATTATGTTCAAGAACAAAACGGTAAGATTAAGTATGAACTTCCTTTTATTAATGCAGTTGCAGCCGAAATTCCGTCAGACAGCGTAGATTCATTAGCTTTTTATAATATGATTAAATATATTGATGACGATACAAAAGTCTTTAAATCTATAAATATTGCATCTCAATTTTCAGGCGCTAGAATGGTTAATAATTATGGTTATAAAGGTAAAGATATTGGAATTGCTATTATTGATACCGGTGTAGCCCCTCATAATGATTTGACAAAGCCATACAATCGAATTGTTGCATTTAAAGATTATGTGAACAACCGAGATGCTCCCTATGACGATGATGGTCATGGAACACATGTTGCAGGCATTGCAGCAGGAAATGGGTACTCCAATTCTAAATATAGAGGTATTGCTCCAGAGGCAAATATTATAGGTGTTAAGGTTCTGGATGGTACTGGAAGCGGTTCTACATCTGACATATTAGCCGGTCTTCAATGGATTATAAATAATAAACAGAAATATAATATTAAAATTGTTAACATGTCTTTAGGTACCCCAGCAGACGCTGTTTATAGAGAAGATCCTTTAGCGAAAGGTGCTACATCAGCTGTTAATCATGGGTTTACTGTTGTTACCGCTGCGGGCAATAATGGTCCTCGTATGCGAACCATTAATTCTCCCGGCACAAGCCCTTATGTTATTACAGTAGGTGCAATAAATGACAATCGTACAACTTCATATGATGATATTTTTATTGCAGATTTTTCTAGTAGAGGTCCCACCAGGTCTGGAGAAGTAAAGCCCGATGTTATGGCTCCAGGGGTAGATATTATATCTTTATCCAATAAAAGCCTTTCAGGGTATACATCACACTCAGGCACGTCCATGGCAGCACCCATTATCAGCGGCGCTGCTGCACTCATCTATGAAAAAAACGGTGACATATCTACAGAACAAATTAAGAGGCTTGTAAAAAATACTGCTATGCCTATCAGAGGTGAATCCAGAATAGCCCAAGGAGCCGGTGTTGCAAACATTCCTCGTATGTTGGACATTAATGAAAATCAATCTACTACACCTTCTCCCGGAGACAAATATAATAGGAGAGTTGTAAAAACAGATGTCGTAGATAGTAAGAAATTACCTCTATAATCCAATAATATGAATTTTAATTTGTTTTATTTTTTGCTATAAATGTTTAGTTAATAAATCAACAATAATTATAAATATTGAAAAAGAAGGTTATGTTTATACACAACCTTCTTTTTATATTTTAAATTAATAACTAACATAATTTAAAGGATTTTGAGGTTTATCACTAACTCTCACTTCAAAATGCACATGGGGCCCTGTAGATCTTCCGGTATTGCCTACATCAGCTATTTTTTGACCTTTATATACCTTATCTCCTTTTTTAACATGTACCTTGTTACAATGTCCATATAAGGTTGATTTATTTTGTCCATGGTCAATGATGACCGTTAGTCCATAATTGCCTTTCCATCCGGCAAAGGTCACGACACCTCCATCTGAAGCTCTAATGGTTGTCCCTATTGATGCAGCTATATCGATTCCTGTATGCATTCTACCCCAACGGTAACCAAATTTTGAAGTTAACCTTCCTCTAGCCGGATTATCAAAGGACCCTGTCCCAATTAATGGCGGTGGGTCTTTAGTTCCAACCAATACAACTTGTGTTACAGGCTCTTTGATGGTTTTGGATTCAATTTCTTCTCTGGTAACTTCAATACCATTATGTCTTTCAACCTCAGCTAATATTTCTTTTTCGCCTTTCTTTCCTCTTAGCTTTATGTTATTTTCACCTTTATAAAGGGCTGCTGTATTTTCATATGCAATTTCATAAGGAATCTTTTCAAAATATGTAACCTTTTCCTTAGTCACCACTGTAAGTAAGGGTTTTGGAACAATCAAACTGATTTCCTGACCTATTTGAAGTCTCTCTGGTTTAATTTTTGGATTAGCTGCTTCTAATTCTTCCGGTGTAATGTTATATTTTTCTGCAATGGTCCAATAGTTTTCTCCCTTTTTTACTTTATGCTTTCTCTCTTCGGTAGTTCCTTTAAGTATATAATCCAACATATAATCGAAATTATTTAAAGATGCTAGTACCGTTTCTTCTTCTCTTACATCGATATTTTCAAGAAAAGATACTTCCTCATATTTTATATGATCATTATCACTGTCTATATATACCTCCTGTACATCTTCAAGAAGCTGTTCTATCTCTTTTTTTGAAGAAAAATTAACCAGAGGTTCACCTTCTATATACAAACAATAACTTTTGGCTTCTAAATTTTGAAAATATGTAAAATAGCTTAATAATTCATCATCCGGTGTTACTTCAATCCCAAATTCTTTAACTTGTTCAAACTTTATGTTATCTTTATGAATAATAATATCTGCGCTATATGCAATATCCAATTTATCCTCTATGATATCTACTAGATGGAACACCGTATCTTTATTTTTTACAATACCAATCTCTTCACCATTAAAATATACTTTATAAGCCGTCATATCTTCTATCATCATTTTAGAAAATATCCCTAATGAAATGACTAATACTGCAATTCCCGCAAAAATGGGTATCTTTTTATTTAAATTTTTATGGCTAAGCTTGAAAAAAGAGAAAACATTAATTCTTTCTTTTTTAGAGCTTGTACTATTTTTTATTGATAAAATATCCTTTATTTTTTCTTTAATTTGCTGTATATGATGCTTTGCTTTTTCTAAATAATCTTTTGCTAAGCTCTTGATCGTTATTAATTTGTTGTTTTCTGCTTGTTTTTTCGCATCATGAATAAGCTTTTCTTTTCTTAATTCATCTAAGTAATGAGATTGAGCTTTCTGCTTAAGGGCTTTATCCAGCTGAGAAAAGCGATTTTTATCTTCTTTTTTGTGTTTTATATAATCATTCAATATATTATTTAAATTTTTATTCATATATCTCCACCACTAAAAAATAGTAACGACCAACAATATTATACAACATAATTGTGTCAATTATTATCAATTTTTGTTTTTTTATTATTTTTTTATGTTGATAATGCTTTATTTGCTCTATATGATATAATGATAACACATTATTTAATCGCTTCGCAGCTAAGTCATAAAAGGAGATCATCATATGGATTTTATTAAGGAAAAGTTGGACTTTTACCTCTTGGATACACAAATCGAAAATATGTTTATTAATGAATATATGCCCTTTGCTGATGGTAATTATGTAAAAGTGTATTTATTTGCTTTAATGTATGCAGATAATAGCAGTGCCCTTACCAACGATACCATTGCAAAGCATTTAAAAATGGAAATAGAAGATGTGCTCAAGGCCTGGAGTTATTGGGAAAAACAAGGCGTTATTAAAAAAAATTATAAATCGAAAGATAACCCTTTTGATTATGTCGTAGAATTTATTAGTCTCAAGCAGCTTTTTGTGAAAAGCGTTAACAAAGGCATTTCCTCTCAACCATCCGTTAAAAAGAAATCAACAGCAAGTGTTTTTGAAACTGCAATGGAAAACGAGAATATTAAAAAAATGTTTGATGAGGTGCCAGGCATTATTGGACGTCCCTTTGAGGGCAATGAAATGTTTGAAATCATAGATTGGATAGATCATTATAAAATGGATCCTCAGTTAATCACTCAAGCTTATACTTATGCTGTTAATAAAAAAAATAATAATAGCTTTAAATATATTGCCAGTATTGTTCGCAACTGGTTTGATAATAAAGTAAAAACAATAGATGATTTAGAAAATTATTTTGAAAAAACAGATAAAAGATATACGATGTATAAAAGAGTTTTAAAATCTTTAGGATTAAATTTTCGTTACCCGACAGAAGAAGAGAAAAGACTGATGGATACTTGGTTTGATGAGTATCACTTCGATATGGAAACTATCCTTAAAGCTTGTAAAAAAACAGCAAGTATATCCAATCCAAATATTAGTTACATCAATACCATATTAAAGAACTGGCATAAAAAAGAAAATAGTCCAACAAAAGATTCAAGTGCTTTTAAAGATAAATCTGAAAAAGTAAAAAGTACAAAAGAGATATTTGATGCGTATAAGATCATACGCAAAAAAAATGAAAATATCCATGATAAACGCAGATTTGAAATTTATAAAAAAATACCTCGAATTAAATTAATAGATGAACAAATCTCTCAACTGAGTATTTCTATATCAAAATCTGTTTTAATGAGCACTCAAAACTCAAAAGACGAAGTTTATCAATTAAAAAAGAAAATTAGTCAACTTTATCAAGAAAAAGCTTTCTTGTTAACCGAAAATAATTATCCCGCAGATTATTTAGAAATGATTTACGAATGTAAGGTCTGTAATGATACAGGTCTTTTGGATAATGGTAATCATTGTGAGTGTTTTGTTAAAAAGCTTCAAAGTCAATCGTAGATTGGCTTTGTGGACTGAAGCTATTTTATAACCTTGCCATATCCTTTATCACCAATGTATTCACCATTTTCTACTACAATATTTCCATTAACGAATACCATGTTTATTCCTTCTGATTTCAAATTTGGATTTTGGTTAGTTGCTTTATCAATAATGGTTTCAGGGTTAAAAATAATCAAATCTGCGAACATACCTTCTTTTATCAAACCTCTATTTTCGATTCCATGTTGTTCTGCAGGAAGGGATGTACATTTTCTCACTGCTTCTTCAATACTAAAAACGCCCCATTCTCTAGCAACTCTTCCTATAAATCGTGGAAACGTTCCATGGCTACCAGGATGTTCTCCTTTATCTGTCCCTATTATATCTCCGCCTATTGAACAATAGGGAAGTGAATATATTTGAATAGAATTTCTAGTAATTTTGTCGCTGTTCTCTTTTCCCATATCACTCTTTAGTGACATATATAGTTTCAAATCTTCTTCAACTAATAAATCAAAAAAAGTAAAATATGGATCTTTGTTTAAATCAATTGCAATATCTTTTAATGTCCATTTTTCATATTTTCTATTCTTTTCTATTTTAAAATTGGATAATTTTAGCATTGATAAAAACTTTTCAGGGCTGCCACCATTTATTGCCCACTTATTGAATACAGGTTCCTGAGTTTCCCATGTGTTGAACCCGTTAATTCTTGCAATTATGAAGTAATCTCTTAGCTTTTGCCTATCATTATTATTTGATAATCTTTCTTTGGTTTTATCAGTTCCACCTTCCAATATCCAATGAGGCAGCCATAAAAAGGAAGAAGTATTCAAAGCATTTGCATATGTTAATAAATCAATCCCAATTTTAACACCTCGTTTTTGTGCATCCTCAATAATTTTTAAGGCACCAAAAAATTCTTCTAATTCTTCCGAAACTACACCATAATGTGAAATCTGAAGAGGTACTCCTACGGTTTCTGCTATTTTAATTGCTTCTTCTGTAGCTTTTAAAATATCTATACTTTTTGATCTAAGGTGCATGGCAATTCTACCATTATATTTTGGAAGGTCTTTGCATATAGCAATAAGTTCCTCTGTATCTGACCAAGCACCACATACATATTCTAAACCAAAAGAAACTCCTATAGCTCCTGATTCCATAGAGTCATTAACAATTTTTCTCATTTCGGCTAATTCTCTTGATGTAGATTTACCACTTTTAAACCCTCTAACACTGGCTCTAACTGTAAAATGTCCTATAAATTGTGCTAAATTCATCAACGGATTATTATTTTGCATAAACTCTAAAAACGTTTCCATTGTTTTACAATTTTTAATATCGGGCCATTCTTTTTGTGAAAAAAGGTTCCCCCAATATCGAGACAAGTCCTTTAGAGCGCTCTCTGCTACCGGAGCAGGGGAAATACCACATTGTCCATTAATTGCAGTAGTTATTCCTTGCGCAACTAGTGGTTTTAAATGTTTTGAATCTCCTTCGTGTGCCATAATCCAATCAAGATGTGCGTGGGCATCGATAAAGCCCGGACACACGGCTAATCCTTTAGCTTTTATGGTCTTATCTGCATTGATGTCTTTGAGATTTCCTATCGTTTCAATTCTTTCACCTTTGATTAAAATATCTTTTTTTTCACCGGTCGTTCCAGTTCCGTCAATGACTATTCCATCTTTAATCAAAGTATTCATACAAAAACTTCCTTTCATTTTGAATAAATAATAGTATTAGTAAGTCTTTTGATTTGCTAGGTCAAGAGGGTACAACCTTGATGGTTAATCATATTAACAGCACAGCTAGAGACAGCATAAATGACAATATTCCCTATCAATTGTTCCATATGCTTTTAGAACAAAGCTTTCCTAAATTAAAAAGGCGTATTACATACGCCTTAAAATATTTTTTCACGAATAATGGTTTGACTTCTTTTTGGCCCTACAGATATTATTTTTACCGGTACTTCTACTGCATCTTCTAATGCTTTTATATATTCTTTCGTATTTTGTGGCAATTCTTCATAGCTTGTACACGCCGTAATATCTTCAGACCATCCTTTTATTTCTGTGTAAATTGGTTTACATTTTTCAAGAACTTCCAGACTTGCAGGAAAATGCTCTATTATTTGTCCATTATACTCATATGCCGTACATATTTTTATGGTGTCAAAACCGGATAACACGTCTAACAGCATTAAAGATAATGCGGTAATGCCATTGGTTCTTACCGCATATTTAACAATGACAGCATCGAACCAGCCACAACGCCTTGGTCTTCCTGTAGTCGTACCAAATTCATGTCCTGCAATTCTAATTTTATCTCCAGTTTCATTATCTTCTTCTGTAACAAAAGGACCTTTCCCTACCCGAGTCGTATAGGCTTTGGATATACCCAGCACTTCCTCTATCATAGTTGGCCCAATTCCTGCTCCCACAGTAAATCCACCTGATGTTGGATGAGAACTGGTTACGTATGGGTATGTGCCTAAATCAATATCTAATAGTGTTCCTTGTGCACCTTCAAATAATACTTTTTCACCTTTTTTTAGAGCATCATAGACAATAACCGTTGTATCCTTTATAAATGGTCTTAGTTTTTCAGCATAGTCCAAGTACTGACCAATAATAAGATCTTTGTCCAGCTTTTCGCCGTCATATATTTTCTCTATGATCATATTCTTTTTTTCTATTTGTTGGGATGCTTTAGCAATAAAACTTTCTTTTTCCAATAAATCACATGCTCTAATTCCTGTTCTTTCAATCTTATCCATATAGCAAGGCCCAATGCCTTTTTTAGTGGTTCCTATTTTTTTATCGCCTCTTTTGGATTCCGATAACGCATCGATTACCTTATGATATGGAAAAACAATGTGCGCTCGGTCACTAATGACAATATTGTTTGTATCAATGCCTTCTGATTTTAATTTTTCGAGTTCTCCAAGAAACCCTTCCGGATCAAGAACCACACCATTCCCAATTATATTTTTTTTATTATCATATAAAACACCTGATGGAATAAGATGCAAAGCATACTTTTTGTCTCCGACAACTACCGTATGACCCGCATTGTTTCCGCCCTGTCCTCTGACAACCATATCTGCTTCTTTAGCAAGATAATCAATAATTTTTCCTTTTCCCTCATCGCCCCATTGGGTCCCTACTATGACTAAACTTGGCATTAGAAACACCTGCTTTCTATATTATTTATTTCATTTATTTCTAAAATAATCGTTGAGTTCAGTTACTATTAACTCTAAATTTGCTCCATGTCCGTGTACGGCTTCTGCAAGACTTTCACTATTACAGGCAGGACAACCTAAGCAATTCATCCCGTGTTTTAATAAAATATCAACGACAGCAATATCCATTTCAATGATATCACTGATTAACATATTTCCTGTAATTTCTTTCATAATCTCTATCCCTCTCCCCCTCTATAAGCATCTACAAATTTAGTATATTCGCCTCTCCAGGCCATTTCAACGGTTCCTGTTGGACCATTTCTTTGCTTTGCAATAATCAGTTCACAAATACCTGGTTTTTCAGTTGTGTCAGGATTATAATATTCATCGCGATACAAAAACATGACCACATCTGCATCTTGCTCTATGGAACCGGATTCTCTCAAGTCTGATAAAATGGGTCGATGATCTGCTCTCATCTCCGGTGCACGAGAGAGTTGTGATAATGCTACCAAAGGACAATCCATTTCTCTTGCTAAATTCTTTAGGGAACGAGAGATTGTAGAAATTTCCTGCTGTCTATTCTCTGCTTTTCCATCAGCAGACATGAGTTGCAAATAGTCAATAATAATTAAATCTAATCCTTTTTCTGCCTTTAATCTTCTACACTTATTTTTTATCTCAAGACTGGTTATACCTGGCGTATCATCAATGAATATTTTAGCATTTGACAAAACATCTATAGCCATATATATTTTATCCCACTCGCTGGAACTTAGGCCGCCATTTCTTATTTTTTGAATGGTAACCATTGCTTCGGCACTTAATAAACGTTGTGACAGTTGTTCCTTAGACATCTCAAGACTAAATATTGCCACAGAGCCTTTTCCCTTAGTCGCTGCATTATGAGCAACATTTAAACAAAAAGCTGTTTTTCCCATACTAGGTCGTGCAGCTATCATAACAAGATCTGATTTTTGCAAACCTGATGTCTTAGCATTGACATCAGCAAACCCAGTAGTCAAACCTGTTATGCTGCCATCCATTTTAGACACTTCATCTATTGATTTTAGGTTTTCCCATAACACATCTTTTATAGCAGTAAACCCCTTCTTTTCCCTTTTTTGAGAAATTTCAAAGATTTTCTGCTCTGCAAAATCTAATATTGCATTGGGCTCTATCTTTTCTTGATATCCTTTATCTGTAATTTGTGAGGCAGCATCAATAAGCCTTCTTAAAACTGCTTTTTCTTCAACAATTTTCGCATAATACCCTACATTAGAAGTAGATGGTACAGTAGAAGACAGATGCCCTAAATAAGCTCTACCGCCTACCATTTCCAGTGTCTTATCTTTTTTAAGTACTTCTGAAAGCGTAAGAATATCAACCGGTTCGCTGTGCTGATACAGTTCTCGTATGGCTTCATATATTATTTTATGCATCTGGCTGTAAAAATCATCGGATTTTAGTACCTCTAATACTTCTATCAGCGCCTCTTTATCTAGTATAATTGAGCCCAACACTGATTTCTCTGCATCTAAATTATGCGGAGGTATTCTTTCCGTATTGCCCATCCCATTCACTCCCAAAGCAAATTATATTATCTTTACAATTATATGGATACCTCTACTTTTAGTTGAGCTACTACTTCAGGATATACTTTAATATCTAATACAAAAGCTCCTGTTTGTTTTATCGGTTGATTTAATTGAATTTTCTTTTTATCTACATCAATTTTATGCTGCTCTTTTAACGCTTCAGCAATGTCTTTAGAAGTAATAGAACCAAATAATCGGCCGCCGTCTCCTCCTTTGGTTACTATCTTTACATCAACTTTAGAAATTTTATCGGCTAATTCTTGTGCTTCTTGCTTTTCCTCATTTCTTTTCTTTTCTTCTGCTGCTTTTTTCTTCCCTAATTCTTTTAAATTTCCATCTGACGCTTCTTTTGCAAGACCTCTGGGAAAAAGATAGTTTCTTGCATAGCCATCGCTTGCATCAATAATATCTCCAACTTTTCCAAGCTTTTTAACATCTTTTAGCAGTATCACTTTCATGTATCGTCACCTTCTTTTACATATTCTTGGATAATCTCTATCAGTTGTCTTTCAACTTGTTCAATAGATGCATTTGATTGCATCCCTGCCATGGTTAAATGTCCGCCGCCACCCATTTTTTCCATAATAACTTGAACGTTAATATCCCCTAGTGACCGTGCACTGACAATGACCTCACCTTTACTATTCAATCCTATAACAAAAGAGGTGGTAATACCTTTTATTTCTAATAATTCGTCAGCTGCTTGAGCGATAATAATATTTGCACTCTGATATTGTATATCACTAACTGATAATGCTGTTGTCTTTGTTACTTTTTGAGCGTTTCTTATGATTTCTGCTTTAGCAATGAAATTATCCATATCACTTTGGAACAATTGCTTGACATTGGTTGTATCCGCACCAATTCTTCGAAGCCATGAAGCCGCTTCAAAGGTACGAACACCGGTTTTAAAAGAAAAATTCTTGGTATCTACCGTGATACCTGCAAGCAAAGCTTCTGCTTCTATTTTTTCAATTTCTTTTTTATCTCCCATATATTGAAGAATCTCTGTAACCAACTCTGAAGCAGAGGAGGCATAAGGTTCCATATAGGATAGTACCGCATTATCAATATATTCTTCCATTTTTCTGTGATGGTCAATAACCACTATTTTATCTGACAGGTTTAAAACTTCAGGGCATTGAGTAAAACTTGGCCTATACGTATCTACCACTACTAAAAGTGTATCTTTTTCTACTAAGGCCAATGCCGTATCATTGGTTATAAAATTATAATTATTGGTACTTTTTACTATGTCGTATAAAATATCTATACCATCATTGACGTCTTCCAGTATGATACTAACTTCTTTATTTCTGTTTAATGCCATTCTATATATACCCAATGCAGCACCAAAACAGTCCATATCAGGATACTTGTGTCCCATAATAATCACATTAGACGATTGGTCAATTAATTGTCTCAATGCATGAGCCATAATTCTCGATTTGCCTTTATTTCTCTTCTCAACAACCTGTGATTTACCACCATAATACTCTATTTTATTAATTTTCTTTATAACCGCTTGATCTCCGCCTCTTCCATAAGCTAAGTCTAAAGCAGCTACAGCAAATTCTGCTTGCTGCGCAGGGGTCTTTCCACCTACACCTAACCCAATACTAAGGGTAGCCGGAAAATCAGAATCGGTTTCTAACTCTCTTATTTCATCTAAAATCATAAATTTTTTAGTTTCTAATTTTTCTAAATGTTTGTTTTCAAAAACAATACTATATTTATCATCATCATATTTGGTTATGCATCCATTTAATCGTGATGCCCATAGCCGAATGGTCTTATCTATTTCTGCTGCTAATAAAGGCTGCTTCTCTGCTGAAGAGCTTTGAATGACATCATCATAGTTGTCAATATGAATATAACCCACTATGGCTTTTTCATCATTATATAAATTTTTTAAGTTTTCATAATTCGTAATTTCATACCAATACAATACGATACTATAATTATTGCTTTCAGTATTTTTAACAACATTATAGGTGATTTTATAAATCTTATCTTGAAGAACTACCTGTATCTGACCATCTTGGTCTTCATTGCCAATAAAATCTTTTACTTTGAGACCTTGAACAATCTCTTCAATATTTTTATTAAGTAAATCCTTTTGATTGGCTGCTTCTACAAATTTTGAATTATACCAAATAACCGTTCCATCAATTTCAATAACCGTTAGTGGTATGGGTAAATTAATCAACGCTTGTCTGGATGTAGCATCCATTTCTTCAGTTATATTTTCAATGTACTCTGTCCACAATCTTTTTCTATCATGTTCAATTTTCCAATTATAAAAAATCATATACAAAAGAAGTAATGTCGCCACTATACCTAGAGGATAATTATAAAATGCAATGATAACCACGAATACTGCCAAAGTCCATAAATAGATTCTTGTATTGGGCATAAGTATCCCTTTTAACACTTTATTTCTCATATTACTCCCACCTTATATTAACTATAGTCATTATATCATATGATTTAATAATTTGATTCATTTTCACTTTTATATTTTCTTAAATCTAAAAACATATCTATAATGCCTACAACAAATAACAAATTCATACCTACTCTACTCATTGCCAGAAAAACACCAATCAAAACCATAAAGATTTTATTGATTTTATAATAAGATAAGTAATAAACCAATACCGCTAAGCCTTGAATAATAAAAACAAGCTGATAAAGAAAAAATAAATTGGCCATTAAAGTATCTTGATCAACAATATTTAACTGAACAACAATTAAAGACAGTACCATAATAACCAACAGTCCATTCATGGTATTTCTTGATAAGCGAAAATATTTAAAAGGTGTTACAGGTTCTATTGAATAGCCAGTTCTTCTTAAAATAGAGAGTGATAAAAAGTAATTGATGACACTGGATATAAAAGCTGAAACAATAATGGCTGAAGGAATCATAATTAAAACCAATTCCTGCATTTCATTCATCATTTTATTTGATTTTTCTATGGTCTCTTTGTCCGCATTGGTTAAAGAAAACATATACTCTTGAATATCAGCTGACTGCTTAAGCATTTCCTGTATATTTTCTACAAATGATATGCCCATTAATTGCGTTGCCAATGAAATAGATAAAACGGTAGCAATAATACTAGTAATCGTTCCTGCCGCAATAACAACAGCATGCTTACGTCTCTTTTGCATAAATATTCCAATAACAACTGCCATTACCCCAGGAAATGCAACAACAAATAAAGCTATAGCAGGGCTTGAAAAACTCATTATAACTAAAGATGAAGCAACCAATGACAAGAAAGAATACTTAACACCATATTTCTTTCCTAAAATTATTAGTGGTGTGGGTACGATAAATAACACCATACCAAGTAATGGAATATACATACCGGCTATCGCTAAAACACATATAACAGCTGTTAAAACAGCTGCTTCAACAAGTCCTTTTGTGTTTTTATTAATATTCAAGATACCACTCCTCATGGATTTAAAATTTGTCAACCTGTTCCCGTTATATTTGTCTTAAATGATTAAAAAGAAGCGAAAAATCGCTTCTTTTATGATTAATCTTGAGTAAAAGGCAGTAAAGCAACCATTCTTGCCTTTTTAATGGATCTGGTTAATTCTCTTTGATGTACTGCACAAGTTCCAGTTATTCTCTTAGGTAAAATCTTACCTCTATCTGTTATAAATCTTTTTAATTTATCTATGTCTTTATAATCTATAGCATCTGTCTTTTCAACACAGAACTGACATACTTTCTTTTTTCTCATACGTCTTTTCATGATATTTCCCTCCTTGCTCACAGATTTCTTGATCTATCTAGAAAGGTATTTCATCATCATCGTCATCTAATGCTTGAAAACCTTCTGGTAAACCAGAATTTGGACTTGGACTTGGTGAATTATTTCGTTGCTCACTACGTTGTGCTTGTGCATTTCTTGATTCCAAAAATTCTACCCGATCTGCAATAATTTCTGTTGTATACCTTTTTTCACCAGCCTGAGTTTCGTAGTTATTGTTTTGTAATCTCCCCTGAACACCAACTAGTCTTCCTTTTGTAATGAAGTTAGCACAATTTTCAGCAGATTTTCCAAAAACAACTACTCTGAAAAAATCAGCCTTATCCTCTTTTGAAAACGGTCTGTTTACAGCAAGCGTAAATGTAGCAACTGCCTTACCGCTTTCTGCTATATATCTAAGTTCAGGATCTTTTGTCAATCTACCAATTAATATTACACTATTCATCTAATCCTCCACCCTTTATTTTTTTTCTTCTTTGTCAACGATTAGATATCTCAAAATACTGTCAGAAATTCTAAGTTTTCTGTTTAATTCTTTTGGAAGATCTTTGGATGCTTTAAAGTTTATTAATACATAATAACCTTCATTTTTCTTATTAATTGGGTACGCTAATTTTTTGTTTCCCCATACATCCACGTTTTCAACTTCACCGTCAGCAGAAATTGTTTCCTTAACCATTTCTACCGCAGCTTCTTTTTTGTCATCTTCTAATACAGAATCAACAATAAACAAAAGTTCGTATTTTTTCATTCGTTTCACCTCCCTATGGACTAATGGCTCTGTATATACACAGAGCAGAGAGCATACATATGCCGTATAATTATATCATAACCCATAGTATTTTCAAGTAAAAAAGAAAAAAACCTTATTTTACTTGAAAAATTAATACTTTTGATTAATTCTCTAATCGTTCAAGTGCATCCATAACATGTTTTAGTAAAATGGTTGATGTCACTGTTCCAACGCCTCCAGGTACAGGCGTAATGGCTTGTACACTATTTTCTATCTTTTCATAATCC
>JANQMT010000126.1:0-3434 GCA_028279945.1 Clostridia bacterium | reverse complement strand
GTATCAGCCTTTAACTATTGGTTATTTTCCTATAAACGGTTTTCTGACATAATCTGAAGCAGCATATAAATTTGATTGATTTGAGACTAAATAGTACAAATCAGATGCAGCAATATCATATTTCAGTAACTTATGAAGATTTGAGTTTTTCGGAATTTCTTTATTAATGTTAGAAATAATAGGAATCGAACGGGTTGCTTTCTCCTTGATGTACCGGATAAGCTCAGAACCCTTAGAGGAGAATCCCAAGATTCGTCCGTATAAACAATTTTCTTCTGTTATATATTTAACATCCTGTTTGGATATATTGAGCAATATATGAATCAATAAGCGCTGTATACTGGTCTGTACATATCGCTTAGTTTTAATGTTTTTAATAAGTTCTTCAAGATTTTCTGATTTTCTGATATAATTCATGATTCGATATTCTAAGCCTTCTTTAGTGGAATAGATGCCTTGCAAGTCATCTAAGCCGGAAGTGAGAATTTTATATTGAATCAATTGGAAAAAATCGGATAAAAATAAAGGCTTAACGCCGGAAGATATATATTTTTGTAAATGATCATAAGCATCAGAAGGTATAACCTTTGATAATGAATCAAAAGATTGGTTTTGTTTTAGTTGATTTCGAATGGCTGTTGCACTGCAGATATTGCCGCCAATGGATGTATCATGATATTGTGCGTCTTTTCTTTTGACGGTAATAGGTATAATGGCACTTTCTAATGTTAACAAAGCTTTAAGATATTCTATACCTAAAATATTGTTAGGCTTAGCAGCAATATGACTGAGATGGCTCATTCCTTCCAGGCTTAATTGATTGGCTTGTGCATAGGAAAGTCCTTTAGCCATGTGTTTTTTAAAAGCCGATTGGTAAGTTTCCGGTTGATAGGCTATAGTTTCAGCTATTTGCAGCAACTCTTGTATGTTCCCGTGCTCACTGCCAAATGAAATATGTGTGACACATCCTAAACCATTGATGATTTTAACAGCTGCTCCTGCGAAATACTCTGCACTGCTGCAAGCAAAAACAGCAGGCAGCTCAAATACAACGTCTATGCCGCTTTTGACAGCAGCTTCGGTACGAATCCATTTGTCAAATAGTGCCGGCTCTCCTCTTTGGAGGAAGTTGCCGCCCATAACACAAATGGTATAATCTGCGTCTGTCATCTTAATAGATTCCCTGAGATGATAAAGATGCCCATTATGGAAGGGGTTATATTCAGATACAATGGCTAATACTTTCATATGATTATCCTTTTCTTTTTATTCTATTATACTACAATATAAATGTAAAAATATGCAAGTAATCGGTGAAAGTTTGAATTTCATCGTATCTTATAAGGAAAAAAGCAAAATAACACTTGAAAAAACGTCCTAATAATTTATAATTAATAATTAGTTAATAAAATATCAAAGAATGTTATAAACATTGATTTATTAATATAAAAAGGAGGAACTAAAATGAAGGTTTTAGTTGTAAACTGCGGAAGTTCATCATTAAAATATCAAACGATTGATATGGCAAATGAAAAGGTTTTAGCAAAAGGTTTGGTGGAGAGAATTGGGATAGAGGGGTCTGTTCTTAAACATGAAAAGATAGGTTCCGATAAAGTAGCGATACAAAAGCCTATGAAAGACCATAAAGATGCTATAGGCATGGTCTTAGATGTTTTAGTCGATGAAAAAAACGGTGTTGTAAAAGACATGAGTGAAATATCTGCAGTAGGTCACAGAGTGGTACATGCAGGTGAAAAATATAGTGGTTCCGTATTGATAACAGAGGATGTTTTAGATGCATTGGAAGAGTGTATAGAATTAGCACCTTTACATAATCCTCCAAACATCATGGGCATAAAAGCTTGTCAAGAATTAATGCCTGAAACACCGATGGTTGGTGTCTTTGATACGGCATTCCATCAAACCATGCCGGCTGTTTCATATCTATATTCTATCCCTTACGAATATTATGAGAAATATAAAATCAGAAGATATGGTTTCCATGGTACAAGCCATCGTTATGTGTCAGAAAGAGCGGCTGAACTGCTTGGAAAAGATATAGATTCGGTAAAATTAATATCATGTCATCTTGGAAACGGCTCAAGTATTGCAGCTATTAAAAATGGACATTCTATCGATACTTCAATGGGTTTTACACCATTAGAAGGATTAACAATGGGAACCAGATGTGGTGACATTGACCCTGCTATTATTAAATTTATTATGGAAAAAGAAGATATTGATGCTTCCAGCACAGATAATATTTTGCAAAAGAAATCCGGCGTATTGGGTATATCCGGCGTCAGCAGTGACTTTAGAGATATTGAAGAGTCTGCTGGTAAAGGCGATAAGAGAGCTCAATTGGCTTTAGATATCTTTGCTATGAAGGTTAAAAAATATATTGGTTCATATTTAGCTGAGTTAAATGGCGCAGATGCTATAATATTTACTGCCGGTATTGGTGAAAATGCAATTGGAATGAGAAATAAAATTGTCAAAGATCTTGAGGCAATAGGCATAATAATGGATAAAGAGAAGAATAATATCAGAGGAAAAGAAGCTGTTGTCAGCGCAGATGATTCTAAAATTAAAATTCTTGTAATACCTACAGATGAAGAATTAATGATTGCTAAAGATACTGTAGAAATCATTAAAGGTTAATCCAATTATTTCTTGACAAGGTTAAATGGCATAAGTATAATAAATCTGTTAGGTATTCATATATTGAGGTGAATACTTAATGAAAATTAACATTTCGGATCTTATATCAAAGAAAAGTGATGAAATACAAATTAATGAAAAGGTAATTCTAAACAAAATTAATCGCGGCGGAGATATATTTTACTTAAAAGGCCCTGTGGAAGTCAAAGGTAAAGTATTTAAAGCTGATGAAGATATTATCTTTTCCGGGTTGTTAGAGACAATCATTCAAACTGAGTGCAGCAGATGTCTTGATAATGTGGTGAAAGATATCAAGATATCATTTGATGAAAGTGTATGTGATGAGAAAAATATTCAAGAGGATGCAGATGTTTTATTAGAAGATGACTGTATTGATTTAGAAGAATTCTCGGAAAAGTTGCTCATATTAAAGCTTCCAATGAAGTTTCTATGCAATAAAGAGTGTAAAGGCTTATGTTTGCAATGTGGGACAAATCTTAACAATTCGAATTGTAATTGTGAAAAAGAAGACATAGATATTAGATTAATCAAGCTAAAGGAATTATTAAAGCAGGATTAAGGAGGTGTTCTTATGGCAGTACCTAAGCGAAAAACATCCAAAGCAAGACGGGACAAAAGAAGGTCGGCAAACATTAAAATGACTGCACCAAATGTTGTGGAGTGCCCACAATGTCACGAAACGAAGCTTCCTCACAGAATATGCCCCAGTTGTAATTATTACAATGGAAAGGAAGACGTTGCTGCGGAAAAGT